>NZ_JAVRIC010000006.1 GCF_031846245.1 Banduia mediterranea
ATCCACTGCCTGCTTGATCGCATAGCCGATCGGCGCAAAGGCGGCGGCGGACGTGAGCAGCTCGCCCTTGGCGGAGACGACTGCATCCTTCCAACCGTTGGTCCGCCGCTCAAGCTCGATCAGGCCTTGCTGCAGCTTGAGGTTGGCCTGGGCCAGTTCGGTGCTGGTCAGCTTGCCGCTGGATTTCAGCGTGTCATAGGCGGCACGCAGGCTCTTGGCTTCGCCTTCGAGTTTGGCGTGCGGCAGCAACTGCAGCGTATCGCGTGCCTTGGCGATATCGCGCAGGCCGCGATAGCTTTCGACCAGCTCTGCCACACGAGGGTCGAGTTGTTCGACGGAGACCCGGTTGGCGTCGAGATCGGACGCGATCTGCCGAATGGCGCCGATGTCCGCCTTGTCGTTCAGACCCTTGAGGGTCTTCTCGAACTCGGCCTCGAAACGGTTAAGATTGGATTCCGCGTCGGACAGGTCTGCGCCGACGCGCACTTCCGCATCAGTGGTTCGATTCGCCATGCGTAATCCGAAGAGAGAAAGTCGCTACCGCGCCGCCTGGCCGCTCTGGCTGGCATGTGCGTACGTGCTGGGGATGGTGCTGCTCGGCGACCAGGCAGATGCAGGCGCAGGTCGACTCGTCAATCTTGTGCTGCTGGTCGGCCTCGCCGCGATGCTGATGTTCGTCGGCGGGATCGTCGCCGCGGCCTTCGCCGGTGCTGCAGCGAGCGGGCTGCGCCAGCTACGAGGATCACCGGCCGAGGCAGCGGCGCGGTCCATTACTCGTCCTCAAGTACCGCAAGCAGCGCTTCGGGATCCGCGTCGGGCCGGCGGCTGATCACGATTCCGGCTTGCTCCGCGGCGATGATTAAGCGCTCCTCGGCGATCTCGATCTTGCGGCGCTCTGCATCAAGTGCGGCCTCCTGCCGCTGGCGATCATTGACCGTGAGCGCGAAGCTGTCGGACTTGTACAACCGCTCAACTTCATCGCGCAGCTTCGTTCGAATCGATTCCGGATCGAGCCAAGCAGCGAGCTGCAGCGGGTCGTTTCGAAACTTGTCCCCAAGTTCCGGGTTGGCGAGCGCCGGATACGTAAACTTGTGCAGCAGCGAGTCGGCGTTCGCACGGCTCACCAGGCTATCGACATAGTCGTCGATGCGTAGGAAGGCCTCGTCCTTCGAGCAATGTGCGTCGGCGATCTTGCCGTGCTCGGCCGCAATCTCGACGAGCCGCCGTCGGTGCCGATTGATGGCGTCGTGAAAATCGCGCGACGCGTTCGGTGCGGCTGAAACCTTAGATGAGATCTTCACGGGTCAGCACTCCTGATTCGATGAGGTGGCTTTTGAGCTTTGTGCAGACGGATCGAGCGGAGTTCGCTTCCGGAGACACGCGTTCGAGCTCGGCCTGCAGAACGTCCATTCGACGCCGAATAATCTGGATGCTCCGCTGTACGGCAGCCCGCCCAGCGGCATGCTTATCGGTCAGGCGTTGCTTCTCCCGTGCGATTTGCGCGTCGTATTCGCCTTTGCGGACGCCGGCCATCTGCCATCCGAAGTGCTTCGGATATTCGATCATCGACCGGACCGAATCGAAGTTCGGCTTCTCGCTTAACTCGGCGAGTGCTTCTTCCGCTTTGCGCAGCTCGATCCGGTAGTGGTTGAGGTCTTCGTGGATCTCTCGGACTGCAGCGTTGATCGAACTTGCGCGCAGGTCGAGCTGCAGGTACTTGTCGAATGCGGCGATCACGCGCGGCGACAGTTCGGCTGTCTTCTGGGCTTCCATGACTACCTCTTGGCGTAGACGTTCTTCGGATCGAGCCGCGCGCGCCGCTGGCGCACGCCCATCTCGTCGCGCGACTGCGGCAGGGTGGTGCTCAGCTCGGGACCGTGGTCGGCCACCGCTTCCTCAAGTTCATGGCGGACCTGCTCAATGTGCGTCTCGTGGATGACGTAGCGGGGCGCGGCGTCGCCGAGCTGGGCGGCGACGCAAAGGTCAGCGACGGCACGCGCGTGCTCGATTCGGTGCGCCACCGTTGCGGCCCGGACGCCGGCCTCGGGCGCCAGCAGCGCCAGGATGAGATCGGGCTTGAGGCCGGCCGCATCGATCGCCTGGATGATGATCGTCCGCTCGGTCTTGTCGAGCTGGCTCGCCGTTGCCTCGCTCTGTGGGGACGGCTTGCCGAACACCTTCTTGAACTTGCCGAATGCCGAGGAGAATCTGAGAGTTGGTCTGGTCATGACGTTGGGCTGTTGGAGGGCTCCAGCATCCCCTTGGAGGCGCTTCGTCACCAGTCCCGTTTAGGCCCGTTTAGGCCCGTTTAGGCTCAGCTTGCATGCTCGCCGTAGTAAATCCACCGAAGCAGATCGTCGATGGAATAGTGGACTCGGCCGCCAACATCGAACCAGCGAGGACCGGTCCCTTCCACCCGCCAAGCCTTCAGGCGGGAATAGCTTCGGCCGACGAGCTCGGCGGCGTCATGCGCGCTGACGCGTCCGTCGGGCGTGACCTTGATACTCCGTTCCCCAAGGTCGCGGATCGTGCGCTCGGCAAGGCGCTCGTACTCTTCGTCGGTCATCGCTCGTACTTGCCGACGCTCAGCGCCGACTCTGGTTCACGCGGCATTCCAACGCCATGCTCGCGTGCGGCCTGCATTCCTGCTGTCGTCAGAAGATACTCGCCGGTCTGCTTGTCGATGTACCAGAGGCCCAACCATCCACGCTCGACGTAGTTCTTGAACGTCGCTCGCCAGTCGCGGTAACGCTTCGGGCTGTCTCTGAACCTCCCGTAGAATACGAGCCAAGCGAGATGAAGGAACTCCACGGAAAGGTTGATGCGAGACGCATAACGGAACACCGCGTGATCGGCCGGCATTGCGTCTTCACCGTTATCTATGCAGCGTTGCTCGAACTCAGAGAATGTGACTTCTGATTTTTTCGCTCGAGTCTCTCTTGGGTTCAGTTCTGGGTTCTTTAAGGGTTTGGGTGAACGTCGTTCGGGGGTTGGGTGAACGTCGTTCGGAGGTTTGAGCGTATAGCTGGGTGACGTTCCGGGCCGGTAATCGCGCTTAAGTAAGCCGTCTGAAACGAGCGCCTTGATCTGTTTTTGGACTCCCCGATCCGTCATGCCACACATGGTCGTGAGAGTTGACACCGAAGGATCACATCGTCCGGATTGGTCGTTCTGGCAGTCAGCCAATGCCAGAAGCACAATTTTTCTTGCGTGGGGTAGTTCCATGCGCCAGCCCCAGACCACCACCGCTGCGGGCCTGCACCTGGCGCAGTATCCGCTCGCGCTCGGCCCGGGTGGCCTCACGTTCCAGCATCTCGACGGCGACCAGGACGGCCGCGGCTGTGCCGGAATTTGGCACGGTTGCCGTTACCGCATCTCGGACGCGCTGGCGGGCCTGGTCGACTCCGTTGGGCGCGCGGACGGCGATCATGCTTGCGCCCTCTCTGAGGGCGTACGGCGCGAGCGCGCTGCCGTCATGCGATCCAGGTACTCCAGGCGCCACGAGCGCATCATGTACAGGCGGCTATTGCGTCGAATCGGCTCAGGGATTTCGCCGCGAGCAATCATCGCGTAACCGGTATTCGGGGATCGGACGCCGATCTCGCGGAGCCAGACGCGGAAGGGTTCCATCACATCATCGGTCATGCACTTGTCCTCGTTCAGCGCGGCCAGTTGCCGCTTGATCTGGGATGCGCGTCTTTGACGCGCTATCAGCAAGTGCAATGTCGACGATCTAGGGTCCTACACGAAATGACACTTTGATCCGCAAATTTGTCATGGAGCGACTCGATTGACTTGGCGCGGAACGAGTGGCGGATGTAAGTCGAAGGCTGCGCTTGCAGTAACCGCGACCCAGGAGCGACATGGTCTGCCGAACAGCTTTCGACATTCGTCTGTCAAGTATTTAACAAAGAAGTTCACAACTGCGCGGTTGTTGTAGTCCCTGCCAAGCTCAATATTGCCCGGGTTTGTCCATGCGTGATCTCGCTCAGATATCCTTGCAGTAAGCTCCGCAACGAGCTCGTCCAACGTCGCGCGGAATACGTCGAGGTTGGGCGCCTCACGACGCCAGTAGACGAAGATGGGATCGAGGCGCGGCCGACTATATAGCGCTCGCTGTAGCCGCTCTGCGGCATCCAGCGCCGCGCTGGCATGTGTGGTCCGTGGTCCACGAAGCCCTACGATCGCCGACCGAAAGAACTCCGTGGTCGACGCCTCATGCGGATACGCGATTTTGCTTGCGTGGTCTTTGATGCTATTCCAGACGGGGCGCATATTCTCATCACGCAGTAGCCGCTGGGCCCTGATCAACAGCGTCTTTTTCGTCTCGCTGCCCGCGGACTGCTGCTTCAAGAAGAAGCTGCAGCATTCGGGCGGCGCCCAGTCTGGAAATGGCCTTGTCTTCATTGTTTCGAAGTAGCGCCCCGCCGCGGTGGACGGGGCGCAAGCTTCACCTTGAGCCTCTGGCTCGTTTGAGCACGTCGAGTTCGACCCCGAAACGGGTAGCTGCATGCGCGAGGTCTTCCTCTGTTGCTGTCGGCCGAACGCAAAGCAGCTCTGGCCCGTCGAACCATTGCTCAAGCCAGCAGGGGCCAGAGACGGCCTCCATTACAAGGCGGGGGTCGTTCGGCGTGGTGATGACTATCAGCTCTCGGTGCACAGTGCGTCCCCCACGATCTCGTAGTAGATTCTTGCGCCGACACTATCTACTCGGCGCCGGTGTTGGCTGACTCCTAACTCTGCTATCAGCTGATTTCGCGCAGATGCAGCGGTCGGATCATCTGCCCTCAGTCTCTCTTCGTAGACCGCAAACGAGTTCTCCAGCCAACGCTGACGCGTCGGCGATATCCGCTGGGTTCCAGGGACTCCGCATAGGCCATTCGCTTTGTCAAAGTGCCAGCACGCAAGCAGAACCGCGTCGTGTGTGGACATGTCGCCAGCCCAAGTGGAAAGCAGTGCGGCCACTTCGTCAGCATCAATTGTGGCCATTGCCGTTCCCCGCCACGCTGAAGAGCTCCGTCCGGGCCGCTTGGATGTCCTTTCGCGCGACATCGACGTCGGAGTCAGCCATGGTTTCCCTCCTTCGCTTCGAGCAACGCGTTCCGGGCCTCCAGGATCCTATGGACAGCCACGTCGACATCGTTCGCGATCGTTTCGGCTAGATAACAGCCGTGGTCTGCGACCTTCTTGATATCGTTGACGTCGTTCATGACCCTGATGGCGCTGAAAATTCCGCTCACCGCGATGGCGAACGGGTAGCAGTGGCATTCCAAATCGTCCGCCGCTTCCTGCATCAAATGGTTAACATCGGTTGTAGCCATGATGACCTCCTATTTAGGTCGTTTTGGTCAGGCGGGCCGGGTGCGACAACACTCGGCTCCGCCGTTTGCCCTACTCATCCCCGCAAGGCTTGGGGTCCAACAATCAGTTCATGCGCCGGCCGCCGCCTTCTTCGCCCGGCTTGGTGTTGCGCGCTTCCGCCGGGGTATCGGAGCCACGGCCAGGCGCAGCCCGAACGCCGAGAGAATCGCGGCCAGCGTGTCCAGCCGTGGGTTTCCCTTCTCCGATAGCGTGCGGTACAGCGTTTCGCGGCTCAGGCCGGTCATCTTTGCCAGCTCGGACATTCCGATCACGTCGGCGGCGGCTCGCAGCGCCGGCGGTAGCACGCGGTGGTCGCCGTCGTGCAGTGCTTCGGCGAGAAAGCCGGGTACGTCTTCCGCCTGCAGATAGTTCGCCGCACGGAACTCTGTGCTAGCGGCGTGCTTGGTAGTCGTTCCAGTAGTCATGAGCGTTCTTGATGTCCTGAGCTTGAGTGCGCTTGTCGCCGCCGCAGAGCAGTAGCACCAGCGTTTCGCCGTCCTGTCCGCAATAGACGCGGTAGCCGGGGCCGTGGTCGATGCGAAGCTCGAACACTCCGGCACCGACCGGCTTCCAGTCGCCGCGGTTGCCGGCCTGCATGCGGACAATCCGCGCGGTAACGCGCTGGCGGGCGCTGCGGTCGCGTAGTCGGCGCATCCAATCGGCGAACGGGCTTTTGCCCTCGGCCGTCTGGTATTCGCTGACTTTGACAATCGACATTGTAGCTTAAAGGCTACCATCGCGGTGTTCTCTGCGCGCCTGTTCTGCGGCCTTTGTGCGTAGCGCCGATTTCAGCCGCTCGGCTTCGCGCGTCAGCTTCTTTGCCTCGGTGCCGGCGGCGCGAGACAGGCCACGGCGCCAGAGGTCGCGCTTGTCGTAGGCGTCGCGATTCAGAATCGCAAGGTGATGGAACTGGTCGGCAATCGGCAGCTTTAGAAAGTCTCGGGTGGTCATGGTCGTAGTCTCCGGGGCCTAGCCGGCGGCGTCCGCTGGCCGGTTGTGCAGGGTGACGACATTGCCGCCGCTGGGGCGCGTCAGAAGTTCCAGGCGTTCGCCAAGCTGGCGGAATGCCTCCGCCCGCTCTGGTAGTAATTCCTGTCGTTGATACGTGCGCGTCACCAGCTTCGCATCGACGTGATTCAAGCAGCGATCGATGACGTCGGGACGGATGCCCAAGTCGCCCATCATCGTTGCGCCGGTGCGTCGCAGGTCGTGCGCCCGCCACTCGCCACCGGGAAGCTTCAATGTGCCGGTTTTCGCGCTTCTCCGGCTCATGGGGGCATCATCGCGCTGGCGGTCGCTGAACTGCTTCTGGAATGTCTTGGGGCAGACATGAATGCTGGTGAAACGGGCAGGGAACACCCACACGCTCGATTCTGCGGGTGCCCCCTCGTGTTCCCGCCTGATCCGTCGTTCAAGCATTGTTGTGAAGTGTTCGACGGCAAACTCGGAAAGGTGAATCAGGTGCGGTCGGCCGTTCTTCGAGTTCTCTGCCGGGATTCGCCACGTCCGTGCGTCGAGGTCCACATCAGGCCATCGGGCGCGCGACAGTTCGCCGACGCGGGCACAGGTGGACAACATGATCCACAGCGCCGCTGTGGCCGGCCTAGACAGCCCGGATTCGGGGAGGGCGGCGGCGAGTGCGCGAATCTCGGCGAGTGAGAGCACGCGCTCGCGCTCGACCTCTTTGCCGCCCACGTCTTTCTTCTCGATTCGCGAGGTCGGATCACCCTCGACTATTTCGCGCACGAGTGCCCAGCCGAACATCTGGCGAACGTCTTTCAGGGTCCGATTGGCCAGGCGATTCGCCCCACGTCTCCGGATGCTGTCCAGAACCATCATCACGTCGCGCCGTTTGACCTCAGCGGCGAAGCGGTCCCCCAGCATCGGCAACAGGTCTTTGCGAAGGGCACGAAGTGATTCTTCACCCTTGTCCTTGCGTTTCGAAAGCTCGTCTTCGGCCCAAAGCTCCAGCAGTTTGCTTACTGTCGGCCGCGCTGCATTCTCGGCGGCTTTCGCCTTGGCGGCCGCGAGGTCTGCTTGTGCTTCAATTTTTGCCAGTTCTCGCGCGTCAGCCGGGTCTACGCCTTTCGCGATTTGCTCGCGGTATTCATAGGCGACTTGCCTCGCTGAGCCGAGATCGCGTGCAGGGTAAGGGCCAAGCCCCAATTTGCGGCGGCGGCCTTCGAACATGTAGATGAACAGCCAGTCTTTCCCGCCGTTCGGCCGGACGCGGAGAAACAGATTGCCGCCGTCGCTCAGCAGCAATTCGGATTGTTCAGCCGTTGCATTGCGCAGCTGAAGGTCCTTCAGCTTGCCTTGCAGTGTTCCCCCAGCTGTTCCCCTAGCCATTGCTGAGCGCTTCCTGTTCTACCCGTAGCTTGCATGTTCGGTGGTCGCATGACCGCCGCCTGTTCCCCCTGTGCAAATCGCCTGGGGGAACATCAGGGGAACACTTTGCGCTGATTGTTGCTGACCGTCAATAGCGATCAGAACGGATGAAAGTGCAGTAATAGCAATGGTATTTTGGTATTCTCTGATCTGTGTTGATCGCTATTGATGTCAGAAAAACCTTCCTGGGGGGCAGGGGGTAGCAGGTTCGAATCCTGTCGCCCCGACCACTACAAACAGTTCAAAGAAAAAGGCCATCCGAGTAAGGATGGCCTTTTCTCTGGCTGAGGCGCCGTGGTGATCAGCGTCGCTGGCGAGTAGTCGTTCGCGCCGGCAGGCACAGTGGCGCCTCCCGGAACAGGCGACCCAGCGACAGGAAGTCTTCACTGTCGCCGACCTGGCGTCCTCTGAACGAATCACTCACGGTCTCACGCGCGCCATCGGACAGGCGCTGGACCATCGCCTTGATGCCTGTCCCCAGGCGTACCCACTCGGTCTTGTTCTGCAGATTCATGTCCCGCTCCTCGCTTGCCGGTTGAATGATGATCGCGACCATCATCGCGCGAGCAAACTGCTCGGCGGCTGAACAATGCCGTAACGGCTCCGCGGCTTGTCCGGCGAGGCTCAGGGAAGCGGCTGCAGCGCCGGGTCGAGGTAGGGCACCTGGACGTTGGCGAGCCCGCCACGCATGGCCTCGCGTGCCGACGCCGGCATCGCGTCCAGATCGGCGCGCCGGTACGGGCGTCCGGAGCAATCGCGATCGTACTCGGCCTTGACCTGATTGAGGGCCTGGATGTCCCTGCGCACCGTGGCGATGTCGGCGTTGAACGCGACGACCGTGTGGTCGTGTTGGCGGCGGGCGGCCGTCAGTTCGGGCGAAGCCCCGTCCCCGATGGCCTCGGAACCGGCGAGCAGCGTGCGGCGCCGGCTCGCCAGCATGTCCAGGCGCTGATGCAGTTCGCCGGAGCCGAGCTGCAGTTGTTGCGCCTTGTTGGCGCAGGCGGCCAGGGCCTTGGCGTCGAGACGGTCCTGCGCCAACGCCTGATGATTCATAGACATTGCGAGGACTGTGCCTGCGGCGATTGCGAGCATCCGTGCATGCATGGCCTTGTTCCTGAGTTGCCGGGGGCGCCACAGTGTGGCCGATTCGGGTGCCGGCGTGAACTCGGCCGCCCTGGTTCAGCCGAGGCGGCCGCGCATCCGTTCGCGGCCGATCAGGCCCGGCGCCGCGAGTGACGGCCTGGCCGCACTTGAGCCTCGCCCGGATAGACGCTGGACTGCATCAGCCGCAGGCGCAGTGACGCGCCGGTCTGGAACTGCGGTGCGTCGTGATGATGGTGAGGCCGCTCGACCGTCAGACTCTGTCCGGTGTCCGCAAGCCGGACCTGGGCTCGGGCAACGGGACCGGTGCGTATCGGCTTTCTCGAAAGTGTCCGTGCTCGGGGCAGAACCCTGACGGCCATGCCGCCAAGCGACACCCCGCGGAATGAATCGCCTGCGGCATGGCCGTTGCCCTCAGCCACCGCTCGCATTCGCGAGCGGTCCGCCCCTCTCCCGCAAGCGGGCGAGGATCGGTCGGCATCACGCCGTGCGTGATTCACGTTAATGGACAATCTTTGCCGTATCGGTTTCTACCGCCCAGGCTGCTGGGGCGAAGCCGCCATCGCGAGATAGCGCGCGTGCAGGGCTTCGACTTCGGGCAGCAGAGATGCGATCGCGCCGTCGTTGATCAGCACGTCATCGGCAATCGCCAGTCGCGCTTCGCGCGAAGCCTGGGCGGCGATCATTCGCCTGGCGAGGTTTTCGTCAATGCCGTCGCGCTGAATCAGCCGTTGCAACTGCACTTCTGCTGGCGTGTCCACAACCAGAACACGATCGATCATCGGGTTCTTGCCGCCCTCGGCGAGCAGCGGAATCGAGATCATGCAGTAGGGCACGGTGACAGCATCCTTCCAGGCCCGCATCGCGTCCCGGATTTCGGGATGGGTGATGCTTTCCAGGCGGCGTCGCGCGGCCTCGTCGCTGAATACGAGTTTGCGTAGCGCGGCACGGTTCAGTTGGCCATCGATCTCAAGGATTTCCGGCCCGAAGGCTTCCCGGATTTGTGCGAGCGCCGGAGTGCCGACAGCCACCACGTCTCGCGCGACCTGGTCGGCATCCAGCACGGGAACGCCGAGCGCGCGGAACTGGTGCTCCACGGTAGATTTTCCACTGGCGATGCCGCCGGTCAGTCCAATGCAGAGTGTCATATTCGGTCTAGGGCATGACCGGCATCAGAATGTTCCCGAACAACAGCATCACCAGGCCGGCGCCGGCGATGTAGGGGCCGAAGGCGATCGGAATGTTGCGATCGTGGCGTTTGAAGACCATCAAGGCGATGCCGACGAGCGCGCCGACCACGGAGGACAACAGGATCAAACTGGGCAGCGCGGTCCAGCCAAACCAGGCGCCAAGGGCGCCAAGCAGCTTGAAGTCGCCGTAGCCCATTCCTTCCTTGCCGGTGACGAGACGAAAGGCGTGGAATACCAGCCAAAGCAAGAGGTAGCCGGCGGCGGCGCCGATCACGGCTTCGGACAGCGGGACATAGGTTTCACCCACGTTGAGCAGCAGACCCAGCCAGAGCAGCGGCAGTGTCATGCCATCCGGCAGCAGCTGGGTGCGCCAGTCGATCACCGCCAGTGCGAGCAGGCTCCAGGCCAGGATCAAGGCGCCGAGCAGCGGCAGGCCCCATCCGAACGTCCAGGCGCATCCGGCGGCGAGCAGGCCGGCAGCCAGTTCCACCAGCGGATACTGAATCGAAATGGACGTGCCGCATTTCGCGCAGCGGCCTCGCAACAGCAGCCAACTCACAACCGGAATGTTCTGCCAGGCGCGGATTCTGGCGCCGCAGCCGGGGCAGGACGAGGCTGGGTGCATCAGCGAGATCGGATCGGCTTTGGTCGGTGCGAGCCCGAGAATGGCGCTGGCTTCCTGTTTCCAGCCGGCTTCCATCATGCGCGGCAGGCGCAGGATCACCACGTTCAGAAAGCTGCCGACGAGCAGCCCCAGAATTGCACAGGCGGCCAGCAACAGAGCCGGGCTGTTGCTCAGTAGTTCGATCAGGGCCACTAGATCGCTTGGCCCAGTTTGAAGATCGGCAGATACATGGCGACGACGAGGCCACCCACCAGCACGCCGAGGATCGACATGATCAAGGGCTCCAGCAGGCTGGACAGCGAATCGACCAGCGAATCGACCTCGGCTTCATAGTATTCGGCCACCTTGGCGCACATTGCATCCAGCGAGCCGGATTCTTCGCCGATGCCCACCATCTGCACGGCCATCGGCGGAAACAGACCGGTCTGTTGCATGGACCAGTTCAGCTGTGTACCGGACGAAATCTGATCGCGCACCTGGCGGATTGCCTGTTCGAACACGATATTGCCGGAGGCCCGGCCGACCGAATCCATGGCTTCGACCAGTGGAACGCCGGCCGCGAACATGGTCGAAAGCGTGCGGTGATAGCGCGCGACCGCGGACTTGTAGAGGATCGTGCCGATGATCGGCAGGCGCAGAGACAGGCGGTCCAGAAAATTACGCATCTTGCGCGAGCGTTTCTTGAAATAGAAAAACGCCATGAACGCGATGCCGATGCCGACCACCATGTAGACACCGTAGGCCTGCACGAATTCGGACAGCCCCACCACGAACTGCGTGAATGCCGGCAGGTCCGCGCCGAAGCCCTGGAACAGGCTCTGGAACTGCGGCACGACGAAGTACAGAAGAATGCCGGTGACGACGAAGGCGACGACGATCACAGCCGCCGGATAGGTCAAGGCCTTCTTGACCTTCTTCTTGATCGCCTCGGTCTTCTCCTTGTAGAGGGCTACCTTGTCGAGCAGGGTTTCCAGCGTGCCGGATTTCTCGCCCGCGTCCACCAGATTGACGAACAGGTCATCGAAGTAGACCGGATGCTTGGCGAGGCTTTCAGCGAATGAGTTGCCGCTTTCGATACCCCCTTTGATGTCGAGAATCAGCTCGCCCATGCTCGGGTTTTCGTGGCCGCGCCCGACGATCTCCAGCGCCTGCACCAGCGGCAGACCGGCCGCCATCATCGTGGCCATCTGGCGCGCGAAAATCGCAATATCCTGCGGAGTGATCGCCTTCTTGCGCTTGCCGAACAAGGCCAGCTGCTTGCGCACCCGGATTGGATTGATGCCCTGCTTGCGCAACTGAAGCTTGACGAGGTTCTCGTTCGCCGCCTGCGTCTTGCCCTTGACGCGCTCGCCCTTGCGGTCCGTGCCTTCCCAGGCGAATTCATGTTCTTTGACTGCCGCTGTCGCCATCAGTAAAGGCCCCCGCCGTCACTCAGGAATTCGATCATTCAGTCGCTGTTCCGATACGCGTCTGCACCCGGCTTGAAGGCGCTCAATCCACGGTTACGCGGTTGGCTTCCTTGAGGTCCATGATACCCGCGCAAACCTTGCGAAGCGCGGACTTGCGCAGATCGGCCACGCCTTCCTTGTCGGCTTGGTCGGCAATCTCGATGGCATTGCCGCCTTCCATGATGATGCGGCCGATGGCCTCGGTCACCGGCATGACTTGGTAGATGCCCATGCGGCCCTTGTAACCGTCCGTGCACTGGTCGCAGCCCACGGCTTCAAACAGTGTAAAACCGGGAGCCCGAATCTGTTCCTCGCTCAGGCCTTCACGCAGCAACTCCGCTTCCGGAATCTGTGCGGGCCGGCGGCACACATTGCAGAGTTTGCGCGCCAGGCGCTGCGCGATGATCAATGTGACCGAAGAAGCAATGTTGTAGGCCGGCACGCCCATGTTGAGCAGGCGCGTCAGCGTCTGCGGCGCGTCATTGGTGTGCAGCGTCGACAGCACCAAGTGACCCGTCTGCGCCGCCTTGATGGCAATCTCCGCCGTTTCCAGATCACGAATTTCGCCGACCATGATCACGTCCGGATCCTGGCGCAGGAACGATCTCAAAGCCGCTGCGAACGTCAGGCCCACCTTGGGGTTCACATTGACCTGATTGATGCCGGGCAGATTGATTTCGGCCGGGTCCTCGGCCGTGGAAATATTGCAGTTCTCCGTGTTGAGAATGTTCAGGCCGGTATACAGCGACACCGTCTTGCCAGAACCCGTGGGGCCGGTCACCAGAATCATGCCTTGCGGGCGCTCCAGCGCCTTGAGGTACAAGGCTTTCTGCTCGGGTTCGTAGCCGAGTACGTCGATGCCCAGCATCGCGCTGCTGGCATCGAGGATACGCATCACGATTTTCTCGCCCCACAGCGTGGGGCAGGTGCTCAGGCGAAAATCGATGGACTTGTTGGCCGAGAGCTTGAGCTTGATGCGCCCGTCCTGCGGGATGCGACGCTCCGCCAGGTCCAGGCGCGACAGGACCTTCAGGCGTGCCGCCAGCCGCCCGCCCATCTGCACCGGCGGATTTGCCACTTCCTTGAGCTGTCCATCGATGCGGTATCGAATCCGGTACTTCCTTTCATAAGGCTCGAAATGGATGTCCGAGGCGCCGCGATTGATCGCATCGATCAACACCTTGTTGACGTAGCGGATGATCGGCGCTTCTTCCGAATCCGCGCGCGTAACCTCGTCTTCCTTGCGATCTTCGGTGCCTTCCGAAATATCCAGCGATTCCAGATCGGAATCGCCCATATCCATGGACGCCGCCTCGGCGGCGTTGACCGCCACGTCCAGCGCCTTGCCGAGCTTGTCGTCCTCCACCACCACGGCTTCGGTCTGCAAGCCGGTCGCGAACTTGATCTCGTCCAGCGCGGACAGGTTGGTCGGATCCGCCACCGCCAGGAACAGGCGCTTGCCGCGCTTGAACAGCGGGAGCGCACGATGGCGGCGAACCAGTTTTTCGCCGACTTCGTTGACCAGATCCTGATCGATCCGCAACACGGACAAATCCGCCAGCGGTGCGCCGAACTCCTGGCTGCCGCGCCAGGCGATGTCCGAAGCCTTGACCCGCTTCTGTTCGACCAAAAGGGAGACGAAAGGCGTGTTCGCTTTCAGCGCCTTCTGATGAAGATCCTTCGCGGCGTCCTCGGTGAGCAGCTTGTCCGCCACCAAACGCCGCGCAAGGCCGCCCATGTGGCTGCCGCCGCCGATGCTTTGTGGATTGATCGCCATGTGAAGTCTGCAATGCCCCCTGTGCCGAGACTGCGAAAAGCTACGCGAATCGGAGGCGTTCGGCTATGGCCCCGGTCCGCGAGCCCACATGCTGCCGCATCGCAAGGATGCGCTGCTAACGGCCATGCCGCGAGCGCCACCCCGCAGAATGAATCTGCTGCGGCACGGCCGTTGCCCTCACCCGCAAGCGGGCGAGGGCAGGTCGGCCCGCCGACATTTGACTGAATCGGATGCACGCTCTTTTGCACAGCCTTTTACGCCGGAACGCGCCAGAGCCTTGGACCAGGACGCCGATTTGGCCGAGTGCGTGGAAGCGTTCGTGAGTCGATTCGTGCCGCTGCAAGCCCGGACGAAGTCCGGGGAGACGGGGGGCAAGACGGCAGGTGCCAGAATAAGAAACACCGCCCGGAGGCGGTGTTTGCAGTACGGGCGATCAGGCCGGCGGGGTAACCGTCACGACGTGAGGGGCCGTGGTTTTGCTGTGGCGTATGCGGCAGAAAATAAAGCTGCCCTCTTGTTCGGACTACCAGAACGTCCGGATTCCGAACTGCGCCAAAGCCGGATCGCGTGTCACCAGCGTCAACGCCTCCAACTCGCTTTGGGCAGCAAGGAGGCGGTCAAATGGGTCGCGGTGTGGTGCGGCATAGCCGCCAGCCTTGAGGCAATGAAAATGCGTGATCGGCAGATGCTGAAAGCCGTCGGCGGCCACCAGCTCGTCAAAACGGCTGACAGCCTCGGCCGCTTCATCCAGTTTGCCCAAGCGGTGCTTCACCGCGATCTCCAGCGCACAGACCGCACTCACGTATATGGGACGTGTTTCGTCCGCAATGACGTCGCGGACCTTGGCGGGCAATCGCGGATCGTCGGTGAACCACCACAGCAAAGCATGTGTGTCCAACAACAAACTCACGTTTCCGGTTCCCAGGCCTTGAGTTCCTCGTCCGGGAGAGGATCAAAGAAAGCATCGCCCACTTTCCCGGCCAGCCTGCCGGGCCGGCGCTTTCCGTCGGGTGGCGCCAGCGGCACGAGTCGGGCGTAAGGCTTGCCTGCCTTGGCCAGAATGATCTCTTGCCCGGCATGTGCCTGCTCCAGCAAACGCGAGAACTGCGTTTTGGCCTGATGGACATTGACGATCACCGCCATGGTTGACCTCCGAGCGGACTAAGTCATGGGGCTTGACTATAGCACCGGGTCCGGGCGGTGGCGGCTGACAGGGAACTGAAAATAAATCCGTCCCCTTTTTCCTTTTTTCTTTTTCCTTTGCTTGACTTGCACTTTCGTACGCAAAAGCGTACGTTATATTCTGAATTCTTGGGAGCTTGAGATGAGCACGCTTACCGCCAGCGAAGCCCGTGCGAACCTCTACCGGCTGATCGACGAAGCAGCCGTTTCGCATGAGCCGGTCCACATCACGGGCAAGCGCAACAATGCCGTGCTGCTGTCCGAATCGGATTGGAAGGCGGTTCAGGAAACCCTATATCTGCTCGGCGTCCCCGGTATGCGCGAATCCATTCAGGAAGGAATGGCGACACCCCTCGATGAATGTGATCGAGAGTTGGACTGGTGACGTGGCAGCTGGCCTACACCAAGCAGGCCAGGAAGGACGCCAGGAAGCTCACCTCTTCCGGGCTCAAGCAGAAAGCCCGGGGGCTGCTCGACATCCTTGCCGAGGACCCGTTCAGGAATCCGCCCAGCTACGAGCAGCTCGTGGGTGATCTGTCGGGCACCTACTCGCGGCGCATCAACATTCAGCATCGTCTCGTCTACCAAGTCCTTGAAGAGGAGGGGGGCGTGAAGGTGCTGAGAATGTGGACGCACTACGAATGACCGGCATCAAGCGCAAGGAACAAGACCTGACCCCGTAGGTTATGACCCCCGTAGGTTATGTAGGCTAACCGACCGTTTCCGTTCGACTTTTCAAGACGCGGACATCAGCCTGAACCTGGTCGATACGGCCGGAGAGCGCCGCGTAGTCAGTGTGGAGTTCGCCTACTGTGGCCTCCACGCGCCCGAGACGGTGCTCGACGTTGGTAAAACCCTGCAGCATCTCTTTCTTGAGATCAGCGATTTCATTGCGCATTGCGCGCAAATGCTCCAGGACGATGTTTGCTTGATCTGTCATCGGAAGGACTCATTCGCTTCGAGTATAGGCCAACACCCGTTCAGGTGTCTCAAGCCTCATTCGGCATGGTCCCGGAGCGGGGAGGCGTGAAAATAAATCTGTCCCCGTCCCCATTTTTCCTACTCAGTATCGACCAGGTCCAGCCGACGCTCAATGCGCTCGACGCGCTCGTCGATACGATCGATTCGGCGACTCATAGAGGCGTACTGCTCTTCGAGATGCCCAACCCGTACGCGCAACTCCGACACCGTCGCATCCGTCCGGTCCACAACCGAACGAATGTACCTGAGGTGTTCCAGCACCAAGTTTGGTGTTTCGACCTTGCTCATGTTGAAATCCTAGCAGATGCCACTCGGCGACGTGGCATCAGGCTGGCGCGCCCAGACACTGATTGATACAGAAAAAAGAAAGGCCGCACGCGGCGGCCTTTCCAGATGTTGCGGTGTTGCGGGGGAATCGGGGTCTGTCCCCTTTTCCTTCTTTTCCTTTCTATGCAGCGACCCTTTCAAGCGGCAGGCTGCCGTTTGCGCGGGCACCCAACACGACCACTTCCACCACCGTGCCGTCCGCCGCAAAGCTGATATGGGTATTCCAGTCTTGGGAGACCTCGCGAACGATGGGCTTGTCCGTCATATGCAGGACGAGAATATCGTCGTCCTCATGATAGGTGATCTTCATGAATTCACTCCGCTTGAAAACGGTGCATCACAGTCTTGATGACCAGAGCGTCCTGGATTGCCGCCGCAGCGCACAATTGATTGTCTTCGCGCCCATGGTAATGCCGGAACAGCCAGAGGTGGCTATCGTCCTTGTAGCGCGCAATCCCGGTTTCGATCAAATCGAGAAGCAGCGCTTCGTTCGTCCAGAAAATAAATCTGTCCCCTTTTCTGTCTTTTCTGTCCTTGCCGGTCTCCCGGCGCACCCCCATCGATTTGATTGATTTGTGATTTGAGTTGCGACCCCCAGGGTTCGCACGTATTGTGTGCACACATAATCCGCGCTTGGTACCTGCATCCCGGAGCAGACGATGAATATCACGTTATCCATTGACGAGCGCATTGCCGAGCAGGCACGCAGAACGGCGCAGAACATGGGCAAGAGCCTGAACCAGGTCGTGCGCGACTATCTTGAGCAGTTGGCGGGCATTGAAGCACTTGAGGCGCAGGTGCAGGCCTTCGAGCGTTCCGCCCAACAGACACCCGGCCGACTCGACGGCTGGCGCTTTGACCGCGAGGACGCCAACGCCCGTGCGTAGCTTCATCGACACCAACGTCCTGGTTTACGCGGACGCAGGCGACGAGCCGGCCAAACAGCAGCGCGCACTGAGCCTGATTGCAGCGGCTCGTTTGAGCGGCCAGGGCGTGGTGTCCACCCAAGTGTTGCAGGAGTTCGCGAACGTGGCACTGCGCAAGCTGCGCCTGCCGCCCGGACTGGTAAGAGAGCGCCTGCGGTTTTACGCCGGGTTTGAAGTGGTACCCGTCACCGCAGAACTGATCGAAGCGGCGGTAGACCTGCATGTCTCGCATCAACTGGCTTACTACGACGCGCTGATCCTGTGCGCCGCGATTGCCGCTGGCTGTGGGCAGCTATGGAGCGAGGATATGCAGGACGGATTGCGTCTCCGGGGCTTGCAGATCGCCAATCCGTTTGCCTCGTGAAGTAGAAGGAGGCGGCCTTTGCTCGTGCAATTGCTGCAATTGCAAATCCCTGCCTTCGGACTCAATTGCCTGAATCAAAATCAAATCAATAGCGTCAGACGATTGATTTTCTCATTGATTTTTTGATTTTAGACAAGTGGCGAGCTGACTGATCTTGACGGCTCAGCCTCCGCAGAACATTATGGCCACATGGTCATATTAGCGTCCGCATCATGAAAAACATCTCCGTAGTCGAAGCCAAATCACGCTTCTCGGCCTTGCTGGCCGAAGTCGAGGCCGGGGAGGAAATCGCCGTCACCCGCCATGGCAAGGTCGTTGCCCGGCTGGTGCCCGACCGGCCGCGCATGGCCGCCGAAGCCTTTCGGGAATTCTGGCAGGCCGGCGACATCGATCTGCAGGCGCCGGCTGACACGCCCGCCGAGAGCGTGGTACCGCTGGACGACTGAACCATGGCGGCTCTTTATCTGCTGGATACCAGCATCGTCATTGCGGCCATGAAAGGAATCCCGCCGGTTCGGCACCGTTTGGAATCGCTGCCGCTGGAAAGCCTGCGGCTGTCTGCAATCGTTCTGGGCGAGCTGGCGTTCGGTGCGGAGAAAAGCGCACACGGCGAACGCAATCGCAGCCGCCCGGCAGAGCTTGCAGGACGCCTGCCCCTGGTGGGCATCGATCATGAAACCATCCGCCACTATGCGGAAGTGCGCGCCAGCCTGGAGCGGCTGGGCACCCCCATCGGTGCCAACGACACCTGGATTGCCGCCCAGGCGCTCGCCACGGGCGCCGTGCTGGTCACCGACAACGAGCGCGAGTTTCGCCGCATCAAGGCATTGCAACTGGAGAACTGGCTGGAGCGGGGGCCAGCAGCATCCGGCTAGCCGATCTAAAAAATCAATAAAATCAATAGGGTCATTGCGCCAGGCAAGCCTGGAAGGGAGGGAAGCTGAGGAATGAATCTGAAGCGGAAATCTCTTGATGGAATTCAGGTGGGTGGAAGTCCCGACTGAAAATAAATCTGTCCCCTTTTCTTCGAATGTACCTGAGGTGTTCCAGCACCAAGTTTGGTGTTTCGACCTTGCTCATGTTGAAATCCTAGCAGATGCCACTCGGCGACGTGGCATCAGGCTGGCGCGCCCAGACACTGATTGATACAGAAAAAAGAAAGGCCGCACGCGGCGGCCTTTCCAGATGTTGCATGTTGCGGGGAAATTTTCGGGTTTAAATAAATCTGTCCCCTTTTTTCCCGTCCCCTTTTTTCCCTTTTTCTTTTCACGCCAGGCAAGCCTGGAAGGGAGGGAAGCTGAGGAAGGAATCTGAAGCGGAAATCTCTTGATGGAATTCAGGAGGGTGGAAGTCCCGACTGAAAATAAATCTGTCCCCTTTTTCCTTCGACTGAAAATAAATCTGTCCCCTTTTTCCTTGGGTGGAAGTCCCGACTGAAAATAAATCTGTCCCCTTTTTCTCGGTCCTTTTGAAGACTAGCGTAACCCGGATTTCATCCGGGTTACGCTAGCTGCGCTGGCTGTTACGGCACTGCCGCAAAAGTTACGCTCGTTCTGCAGTTAGATGGTAAGTACTTGAAGTCAGCAGTCACAGCCGTAGTGCCGCAAGTCCAGGTAACTGTGTTATCAGAATTCTTGGTTCCGGTTAGCACGACGTACTTAGTGTCGACGCCGGTACTGGTGTTCTGAATTTCGGCGCCAATTTGGCACGCTGCGTCGACGGATAAACTTTTAACATACTTGGCATTGGCCGGTGAGTTGACCCCAGAAACAGATGTGGTGGCGGGGCAGCTTCCGTTGGTCGCGACGTATTCCGCCACCGAGCCTTTCGCTGCGTCCAATTGCGTCATAGCTTCCGACAGCTTGGACCGCGCGATGTAGTCCTGGTACGCCGGCAATGCGATCGCCGCCAAAATGCCAATGATCGCCACAACGATCATCAGTTCGATAAGGGTAAAGCCCTGTTGCTGAGTCTTCATTGAGTCTCTCCCGAAGTTTGGTTGAAGCGGTTTGAAATCCGCTGGGAGAGAGTGCAGCAAGCCTCGTACCACTGTAGGCGGTAATGAAATCAGTTGCTTGCGTTATTCTTGAGTCGGCGTCGGTAGCCGGGAATTCTGCTTTTTTCAGTTTGTGACAATTCGTGTCAGTTGGTGAGTTAAAAAGGGGACAGATTTATTTTCTGGACCTGAACGCCTGGACTTCCGTCCAGACAGCGCAGGTCAGGAGGCGACATGCCGCGAATGGGCCGGGTGGTCGTCGAGGGCTATCGGCATCACGTCGTCCGGCGGGGGCACAACCGGCAGGTGGTGTTCGTGCCCCCGGCCTTTGAGCGCACGCGTCAAGACGCAGGTGTAGCCGTGTTGGCGTACTACGCTCTCCGTAGTACGCTCTTGGCGTGATCAAGTCCTGGGCGAACTCCGCAACCCGCAAGTTCGCCGAGCAAGGCAAATCGAAATTTTCGGGCCTGGACGAGAACGCGGCGATCGAATTACTGGCCGCACTCGAAGCGGCCGAAGCGCTGAGCAATCTCAGCCCATTGAAGTCGGTCGGCTTGCATAAGCTCACAGGAGATCGCAAAAACCAATGGGCCATGACGATCAACGGCCCCTGGCGGATTTGTTTTCGCTTCGAAGACGGGCATGCCTGGGATGTCGAGATCGTTGACTATCACTGAGGAATCCAATGATCGCCGTACACCCTGGCCGCATTCTCAAGCGTGAACTGGCCGCACGCGAACTATCCGCCAACCGTCTGGCTTTGGCACTGCATCTGCCATCCGGGCGGATCACTGAAATCCTCGGAGGCAAGCGGGGCATCTCACCGGATACAGCGCTACGCCTAGGCCGCTACTTCGGCAACGACCCTCGATTCTGGCTCAATTTGCAGACCAGCTATGAACTCGCAGAGGAGGTGCGGCGCAACGGCAAGCGCGTCGAAATGGAAGTAACTCCCGCAGAGAATCTTGCGGCATAGGTCAAAAGCAGTCCGTCCAAAAGGGGACTGATTTATTTTCTCGGCTGAGGGAATGGAGCTTGATCCGCGAGTCCTTGCAGCGTGGCCGGTTGGCCGGGAGTCGCAAGTTTGTCGATGAGATCGAGACGATTGCCGGCATCCGGCTCGAGCACAGGGGGCGGGGCGATCCAGGAACGAGCCCGACAAGGATTGACAATAAAGCGGTTTCCTATTTCGCCTTTTCCTTTGTTTTCGCTTTTCATCACCAGAGCGTTTTGATTTTATTGTACGAGCGCAGCTTTTCGTCGGCGGTGACCAGAGGTGCGTTCAAGCAGGCGGCAGTCGCCGCGATCAGCCGATCGGCGGGATCGCCATGCATCGTCTCGTCGAATTCGCCAGCGAGTTGTGCGATGTCCGCGGTCACGGGTTCGAAGCGCAGTTCGGGCAAGGCCCGCGCATTGTTCAGCCACTGCCGGACCGGCACGCTCAACTCCAGTCGGCCGCGACGCTCGGCAGTGACGATTTCCAGCACGCTGATGGTGCTGGCAACGGCGGGTTTGCGTTCGCAGGCGGCGGCGAGGCGGCGTTTGGCCCGCGAACTCAGCCGGGTGCTGCCGGAAAGCCACCACACCAGTACATGCGTATCGATGACGATCAGCGATTCATTTGCCATTCGTCGGGCTCGATTGACGGTTCCATGGGTGCGTCATAGCGAAGAACGCTGTTCTTGAGTTGCGCGCGCGCGCTTGCCGCAGTGTCCCCCATTTTCGAAGGCGGGCCGATTTCGGCAATCACCTTTCCCCTGGACGAGATGCGCAAGCGCTCTCCACGGACCACCATGGCGAGAAATTCCGGTAGCCGCTGCCGCAGATCACTAACCCTGACTTCTTTCATTGCAAACTCCGAAACGTACAATACGAATGTACATATCGTCGTTGGGGAAGGAAAGTGGACAGATTCATTGAAGACCGCGCGCCCTCATCCCCGGCCCGCAGGTTCAGACCGGCATCAGCCTCAGCCCGGCCGGCACGAAGGCGTCGAAATCCTTGCGATTCACCGTGAGTAGTTCGGCATTGCCCAGCATCGCCGTGGCGGCGATCAAGGCGTCCGTGCGCAAGCCGCGTTTTCGACCGGCCTCATTGAACAGCTGGGCGGCGCAGTGGGCATGGTGTTCGTCCACGGGAATGATCCGGCGTTCGATGAACGCTTCGGCCAATTTGATTTCATCGGGATCGACCGGTCCGCAGAGAAACTCGTACCAAACGATGGCGCTGGCCGCGGTGTGTTCGCCTTGTATCACTCTCTGGATGAGCGGGTGATCGCCCTGTGCCCACAGCGGCAGGGCGATCAGGGCGTTGGTGTCCAGATGGATCATCGCGCGCCGGGGCTTTACGGCTTGCGCTTGGAGGAGGGTGCGGCACGCGTTCTTGCGGTTTCTTCGGCGCGGCGCTGCTTGCGCTGGTCGGCGATGAGTCGCCGCGTTTCGCTCGCGGATCGGACGGGCGGTGCCTGACGATAGTGGTGGATCACCGCCAGCGGCGATAGCGGCTCGGGTTCGGCGGCGCTCTGTTCAGCCATGTGGCGAACGGCGCGTCGGATCACTTCCGCTTGTGATGTACGCCAGCGGCTGGCAAGGCTACGGATCGCGCTGGAGGTTTCGGCATCGAGCGCGTAGGTGGAACGAATGGTCATTCTTGCCATGATGCGGGCCACGAAAAGTAATGGTATGTCGGTATGGTACATCCGACCAGAAGCGAGGGACGAAAAAAAAGGGGGGGGCGGATTTATTGGATTTATTGGATTTATTTATGGCCCAAGGCGCCTCAGCCAGTAGCCAGGACGGCGTCGATGGTGGGCAAACGCCGTGACCAGGACGGAGCGCTCCTCTACCGGGCGGTAGAAGATGGAAAAAAAAAGAAAAAGGGGACGGATTTATTTTCTGAACCTGAACGCATAGACTTCCGTCCAGACGGCGCAGCTCAGGAGGCGACATGCCACGAATGGGCCGGGTGGTCGTCGAGGGCTATCCGCATCATGTGGTCCAGCGGGGACACAACCGGCAGGTGGTGTTCGCGGCGGCTGAGGACTACGAGCGCTACCTGGGCGATATCCGCGAACTCAAGGATCAGTTCGGCATCCGGCTCTATGCCTACTGCCTGATGACCAATCACGTGCATCTGCTGTTGGGGCCACGCGACGGGGCATCGTCGTTGGGCTCGTTCATGAAAGCCCTGGCCGCGCGAGCAACCCGTTATCGCAATCGCCTGGAAGGGCGTTCCGGTACGCTTTGGGAAAGCCGTTACAAGTCGAGTGTGGTTCAGGCAGACAGCTACTTGCTGGCCTGCTGTCGCTATATTGAACTCAACCCGGTACGTGCCCGTATGGTCGCCGATCCGGAGGCCTATCCCTGGTCGAGCGCGCAGGAGCGGCTGGGGCAAAAAGCCGATGATCTTCTGGATCGGCACCCCAGCTACTTGTCGCCGGCCCGTAGCGAAGCTGAGCGCAGACCGGCGTATGCACGCTACTTGAAGGACGCCATCCCGGCAGGGGAATGGACCTTGATCCGCGAGTCCTTGCAGCGTGGCCAGCTGACTGGGAGTCGCAAATTTGTCGATGAGATCGAGAAGATTGCCGGCATCCGACTCGAGCACAGGGGGCGGGGGCGACCCAGGAAGCAGGCCGATCAGGATGCTTGAGCCTGCGGTCGTGACGGCCGTGCCGCAGCAGGTTCATTCTGCGGGGTGCCGCTTGCGGCATGGCCGTTAGTCTGTTGGTTAGGAATCATCAGGAAATTACTTTGACAACTTTGCGGACGATTCCTTAGGGGGCGTCGCGAGGGTTGGTCCTGTGAGATGAAAATTTCGGGAGACTGAGGCGAATATCGGGAATTATTCAACGAGGGCGCGCGGAATTTAGCGTCGTGTGCGCGCGGGCGTCTCGGCGCGATTCATCTGCGGCGTGCGGATGCGCGCGGTCTTGACGGCATTGGCGCGGACTTCGGTGATCTCGAAGGTGTAGCCACGCAGCTCCAGCAGGTCCCCGGTCTTGGGGATCGTTTCGAGCTGTTCCAGAATCAGGCCGTTGACGGTGCGCGGTCCCGTGGTCGGCAGTTTCCAGCCCAGCGAGCGGTTGAGCGCGCGCAGCGTCACGCTGCCATTGATGAGGTAGCTTCCGTCCTCGTCCATGAAGACATTGCGAATCTGAGTGGACGGGTCCGGCGTGAACTCGCCGACGATCTCCTGAAGGATGTCGGTCAGGGTGACCAGACCCTGGATGTCACCGTATTCGTCGACCACGAAGCCGAGCCTCCGCTTCTGGTTCTGGAAGTTCAGCAGCTGCTGGTTCAGCGGCGTGCTTTCTGGCACGTAGTAGGGCTCGCGCGTGATCTGGAGCAGCGCGGGGCCGGACAGCCGGTCTTCCACCGCAAGGGTCATTGCGTCGCGGACGTGAACGATGCCGCGCAGGTCGTCGATCGATCCGTCGAACAGCGGCAGACGCGTATGCTCGGTAGTGGTCAGCTGTTCGCGAATTTCCTCGGCCGAATCGCCCAGGTCGATGCCGACGATTTCGTTGCGCGGGACCATGATGTCCTCGACGGTGACGCGCTCCAGATCGAGCACCGACAGCAGCATGGCCTGATGCCGCTGCGGGATCATGGCGCCGGCTTCGGCGACCACCGAACGCAGCTCCTCGCTCGACAGGCTGTGCTGGGCCACGTCCTCCGGTGACACGCCCAGCACCTTGAGGATGCCGTTTCCGATCAAGTTGATGACCCAGACGATCGGGAACAGCGGCCATTTCAGCACCCAGTAGACATAGGACGCCGGCAACGCCACGCGTTCCGGGTGCAGCGCGGCCAGCGTCTTGGGCGTGACCTCGCCGAACAGCAGCACCACTACGGTCAGGGTCGCGGAGGCCACGCCGATGCCGTATTGCCCGAACAGGCGGATGCCGATCACCGTGGCGATCGAGGCGGCGAGGATATTGACCAGATTGTTGCCGAGCAAAATCAGCCCGATCAGCCGGTCCGGCCGTTCGAGCAGCTTCTGGGTGAGTTTGGCGGCGCGTTCCCCATTCCTGGCACGATGCGCGAGCCGATAACGATTGATCGTCATCAGGGCGGTTTCGGAGCCGGAGAAAAAACCGGACAACAGCAGCAGGATCCCGAGCAGGGAAAAGAGAACCGGTAACGGTATGTCGTTCAAAGAAGCGGGGCTCCGGGCCGCAGGTCGCCCTGCATAACTACGAACTCACTGGGGGCGGTGTCAAGCACTGATTGCCATGCATTCATACAAACCGCGGCAGGTACGGAGTGCAAGTCCATGCTGCCAAAGGCCTTCTCTTGTATTCCACGGTTGCGTGATCCGATCGGGTTTTCCGCCGCTATCCCCAGTGTTTTCCGAGGATCAGCTCAAGCACGATCTTGCTGCCGAAGTAGGCCAGGATCAGCAACAGATAGCCCGCCAGCGTCCACCGGATGGCGCGACGGCCGCGCCAGCCGAAGCGCATGCGCCCCAACAGCAGAACGCCGAACACGGCCCAGGCGAAGATCGACAGAATGGTCTTGTGCGCCAGATGCTGGGCGAACAGGTCTTCCACGAACAGAAAACCGGTCAGCAAGGTGCAGCTCAGCAGCCACCAACCGAGGGCGATGGTGCCGAACAACAGGCGTTCCATGGTCTGCAAGGGGGGCAGCCGCACTGCCCATCCGGTCGACGAGTAGTGATGCAGCAGGCGGTCCTGTGCCGCCAGCGCGAGCGACTGCAAGGCCGCCAGCGTCATTACTCCGGCGCTGAGCACTGACAGCACGACGTGGGTTTCCAGCCGCCAGTCGCGCATCGGCAGGACCTGCGACGGGGACGGAAGCAGCGTGGCCAGCAGCGTGGCGAGTGCGGCGACCGGATAGAGAAGAACCCCCAGCATTTGCAATGGCTGTCGCCAACAGGCGGTCCACAGCAGCAGTGCGCTGAGCCAGGCGATCAACGACACGCCTTCGGTGACGCCGATCGTCAGGGGGCCGTGGCGGAACAGTTGCAGGTTCAACAGCCAGGCGTGAATCACCATGGCGATGGCCGCCGTCGTGCCGACATGGCGCAGGCCGAGCCGCGCCAATGCCGAGGCGGCCAGGTACGCGGCCGCGGTGATCAGAGTCAGTGCCAGGAGCATAGCCAGCGAGGATAGCATCGCGTCGGGGCGCGGCGGGCATGTCGGCGCAGCCGGTGAGCGGCTGCGTAACCCCGCACGATTTTCGGTGCAGAGCCTGTGCTAGCATCGTTTCAACACTTCGAAGGGCTTGCGGCGGAATGCGCATCAAGGTCCTGGGCTGTAGCGGGGGAATCGGGCCGGGCCTGAGAACCACGGCGTTGCTGGTGAACGACGAAACGCTCGTCGATGCCGGTACCGGCGTCGGTGATCTGTCGCTGTCACGCATGCGCCGAATTCGGCGCGTACTGCTGACGCATGCTCATCTCGACCACGTCTGCGGCCTGGCATTCATGGCGGACAATCTGTTCGGTCTGATCGATCGTCCGCTGGACGTGTTTGCGCTCGACGAGACCCTGGACGCCTTGCGCAAGCACATCTTCAATTGGTGGATATGGCCGGATTTCGGCGAACTGCCGTCCACCAATGCGCCAATCATCAACTACCACACGATCGAAACCGGTCACGCCATGCATATCGACGGCGTGCGCTATACGCCGTTTCCGGTCTTGCATGCGGTTCCCGCGGTCGGTTACGTGATGCAGGACGCGGGCGGCACGATCGCCTTTACCGGGGATACCTACGCCGACGATTCGGTGTGGAATGCGCTCAATGCCTTGCCGCAGCTTGATCGCCTGATGATCGAGATCGCCTTCACCGATGAGCAGGCGGAACTCGGGCGCGTCTCCCGCCACTTCACGCCGAGCCTGCTGGGCCAGGAACTGCACAAGCTGCGCCATCGACCGGAGCTGTTGCTGACGCACCATAAGCCCGGCGCCGAGGCACGGATTGAAAAGGAATGCCGCATTGCGCTCGCGGACTGGAGTTACCGGCACCTGCGGCGCGGCGATATCATCACCCCCTGAAAACCTCGACGGGCGCGCGCACTTTTGCCGCGCCGCGATCGTGTTCACACTTCCGCCCAATATTTCCGGAGTGACTGTCGCTCATGTTTGAATCACTGAGTTCCCGTTTAGGCAATACCCTGCGCGCGCTGTCCGGCAGCGGACGCCTGACCGAGGACGACGTCAAGAACGCCTCGCGTGAGCTGCGCATGGCCCTGCTGGAAGCCGATGTCGCGCTGCCCGTGGTGCGCGATTTCGTGGAGCGCGTGCGCGCCCGCGCGGTCGGTGCCGAAGTCACGCAAAGTCTCACCCCGGGGCAGGCCTTCCTGCGTATCGTCCAGCAGGAACTGGTCACAACGCTCGGTGGCGAGACCCAGGGACTGAACCTGCGTGCGCAGCCGCCGTTGGTGATCCTGATGGCCGGCCTGCAGGGCTCGGGCAAGACCACCACCAGCGGCAAGCTCGCGCTGCGGCTGAAGGACGTCGACAAGAAGAAGGTCATGCTGGTGTCCTGCGACGTCTATCGTCCGGCCGCGATCGAGCAGTTGCGGATCGTGGCCGAGAAGATCGGCGTCGAATGTTTCCCGAGCGCGGTCGGACAGAACCCGGTCGACATCGCCAGGGCGGCGCTCGATCACGCGCGCAGGGCCTATGCCGAGGTCCTGATCGTCGATACCGCAGGTCGCACCTCGGTGGATGAGGCGATGATGCAGGAGATCGCCGCGCTGCATGCCGCGATCGAGCCGGCCGAAACCCTGTTCGTGGTCGACAGCATGACCGGCCAGGACGCCGCCAATACCGCCAAGGCCTTCGCCGACCGTCTGCCCTTGAGTGGCGTGGTGCTGACCAAGGTGGACGGCGATGCGCGTGGCGGTGCCGCGCTGTCGGTGCGTACCGTCACCGGTGCGCCGATCAAGTTTCTTGGCGTCGGTGAGAAATCTTCGGCGCTGGAAGTGTTCCACCCGGATCGTATCGCCTCGCGCATTCTCGGTCAGGGCGATGTGCTCAGCCTGATCGAGGAAACGGTCCAGAAGGTGGACCGCGACAAGGCCGAAAAGCTCGCGCAGAAACTCAAGAAGAACAAGCGTTTCGACCTGGAGGATTTCCGCGACCAGATGTTGCAGATGCAGAACATGGGCGGCGTCGGCGCGATGTTGGAGAAACTGCCGGGCGGGGCGCAGATGCAGGCACAGCTGGCCAAGGCCAATCCCGAGAAGGAAGTCGGACGCTCGATCGCGATCATCAATTCGATGACGCGCCGCGAGCGTCGCTTCCCCGATCACATCAAGGCCTCGCATCGCCGTCGCATCGCGGCCGGCAGCGGCACCCAGGTGCAGGACGTGAACCGGCTGCTGCGCCAGTTCGACCAGACGCGCGACATGATGAAGAAGGTCGCCAGTGGCGGCATGGGCAAGTTGATGCGCGGTCTCGCGGGGCGCATGCCGCCGGGCATGATGCCGCGCCGCTGACGCCGTTCGGCCGTGTAAAGCTGCCGGTCTTCCGGGCCACCAATGCGCTGGCACCCATTCTGCTGACAGAATCATTCAACAACGTCAGGGAACGGCGGATTGGGGAAGGGGCCGATGGAACGTCTGATTTTCAGGTGCTTGATGGTGGCGATGCTGGCGCTTTCCGCCGGTTGTGGCGACTACTCGGGTAGCACGGATTCCGGTGACGGCAGCCAGGACGAGGCCGATGACGGCGCTCAGTCACCGGGCGCCGGCGGCGGGGACGAGCCGGGCGGCTCCGACAACGACGACGACGCCGAAGATACCGGTGGCGAGACGCCTGACGCGGACTCCGGCGGCGATGCCGGCAATGATCTCGTCAACGGCAAGGATCTTTACGCCAGCCAGTGCCAGAGCTGCCACGGCGCCAGTGGCCAGGGGGGCGTCGGTCCTTCGCTGACCAGCGCTTCGAGCTGTCCGAGCTGCGCCAGCTTCGACACGCTGTGGGTGCGCATTCGCGACACCATGCCCTCCAGCAATCCCTCAAGTTGCGACGAAGCCTGCGGCCGGGACGTTGCGGCCTACATCATGAATGGCTTCTCCACCGAATCGCCTGACGGCGGCGGCAGCGATCCGGACGAGCCGGGCTCGCCCGACACCCCCGACGAACCGGATGACCCCGATGCGCCCGATGAACCGGACGAGCCCGGTGGGCCCGACATGCCGGACGAGCCGGAGCCACCGGCGGCGACCTGTTCGGTCGAGTTCAGCTACCAGAGCGTCTGGAACACCGGTTTTGTCGCTGACGTCACGATCCGCAACTTCAGCGGTGCGGACGTCGACGGCTGGGCGGTCGAGTTCACGTTCCCCAACAATCAGCTCATCACCAACGACTGGAACACCGTGCTGTCGCAGTCCGGCGCGGTGGTGCGCGCGCTGCCCGAAAGCTACAACAGCGCGATTGCCAACAACGGCAGCACCAGCTTCGGGTTCCAGGGAACACACGACGGTATATCGGAATTGCCGCAGGATGTGCGGCTGGATGCGCCGGGTTGCACCACCACGGCGCCGCCGGATGGCGGCGGCGATACCGGTGGCGGTGAGGACGAGCCGGTCGCCTGCGGCGAGGTGCCGGCCGCGCCGCGGCTGCTGCGCTTGCTGACGCGCTGGGAGTATGAACGCACGGTGCATGACCTGACCGGCCTGAGCGGGAACTTTGCCGAGAATTTCCCCACCGAGGCGCGCATCCAGGGCTATGACAACAACGCCAAGGTCGCGTTGGTCACCGATCGACATGTGGACGAATACGTCGTCGCCGCCGAGGACATCGGCGAACGCGCCGTGGCCGAGCGCAAGAGCGCATTGCTCGGTTGCGACCCGGCATCGGATTCGAATTGCGCACGCAGTTTCGTGGAGGGTTTCGGGCGCCTCGCGTTCCGCCGGCCGCTGACGACGCAGGAGCGCGACCAGTATCTCGAGCTGTTCGATTCCAGTCTGTCGGCAACGTTCGACGAAGGCATGTCGCTGGCGATCGCCGCGTTTCTGAGTTCGCCGCAGTTTCTGTACCGCTCCGAGACCGGCGTCGATATCGGAAACGGCCGCTACCGGCTCGGCGACTACGAAATCGCCAGCAGCCTGTCCTATCTGCTGTGGGGCAGTCTGCCGGACGAGGATCTGCTGCAGGCTGCCGACTCGGGTGCCCTGCGCGAGGCCGAAGGGCGCCTCGCCCAGACCGAGCGCATGCTGGCCGACCCGCGTGCCCGCGAGCGCTTCGCGGATTTCGCCACGCAGTGGCTCGGTACCGGCTATCTGCTGGGTTCGTTCAAGGATCCGGAGATTTTCCCCGGCCTCACCGACGAGGTACGGCGAGCCATGGTCGAGGAGCTTTCGCGGTTCGTGAACCACGTCGCCTTCGATTCCACGGATGGCACGCTGGACGAGCTGTATTCGGCGGATTACGTGTTCGTCAACGGTCCCTTGCGCCAGTACTACGGATTGCCGGGTTCGAGCACGGACGCCAACTTTGTGCAACAGCCGGCGGACGCGACCCGCGGCGGTATCCTGGGCCTGGGCGCCGTTCTGGCCTCGCACGCGCATTCGAATGAATCCTCGCCGATCAAGCGCGGCGTGTTCGTGCGCGAGCGGCTGTTGTGCCAGGATCTGCCCGACCCGCCGCCGGACGTGGATACCACGCCGCCGGGTCTTGACCCCACGCTGACCACGCGCGAGCGTTTCGCGCAACATACTTCGGACCCCAACTGCGCGGCCTGTCACCAGTACATCGACGGCACAGGATTTGGTTTGGAACGCTATGACGGTGCCGGCGGCTATCGCACGACCGAGAACGGTCTGACGATCGACGACTCCGGCGAACTGGTCGACCGGGAAGGCTTCAACACCGGTACCAGCGACGCCTTCAGCGGTCCGCTGCAACTGGCCGAGATCGTGCGCCAGACCGAGGCGGCGCGCGCCTGTGTCGTGCAGCAGTACTACCGCTACAGTCACGGCTACGTCGAAACCGGGTCCGACGAATGCGCGCTGGAGGAACAGCTCGCCGAGTTCGCCGACGACGACTACAGCCTGCGCAGCCTGCTGTTCAATACCGTGGCTGCCGATGAATACATTTTGCGTCGCGCGGGAGACAACGAATGAGCACACACGATCCTGTCCGCCGACGCCTGCTCAAGGGTGTACTGGCCGGTGGTCTGACCGCGCCGCTGGCCGGCCTGCTGGCGCGCTCCGCGCGCGCCCAGTCCGGCGGTGCCGCCGCCAAGGTGATCTTTGTCTACATTCCGGACGGTTGCTCGCAACCGCATTGGCACCCGAGTGGTAGCGAATATGATTTTTCGCTGCCGGCGATGACGCAGCCGCTGGCCTCGGTCAGCGACGATCTGGTATTCGTGCGCGGTCTCAACATGTACTCCGGTGGTTCCACGCATGAAGGCGGTATCCGCAAGGTGCTGACGGCCACCAACGAGGTCTCGCTGGACGTCTTCATCGGGCAGTACTACCGCGAGCAGAGTGCGCATGCCTCGATCCACCTTGGCGTGGCGTCCTCGCACGAGAACGGCGCCGGCTACGTGTCCTATCTTGGCGAGGAGCAGCCGATCACGCCGGAAGACAATCCCCTGCGGGCCTTCGAGCGCTTGTTCGGAACGCCCGGCGAAGTCAGCGACATCAGTGCGCGTCGGCGGCTTTCGATACTCGATGCCGCGCAGGAAGACCTTGCGCGCATCCGCTCACAACTCGGCCAGACCGAGCGCGACAAGCTGGAATTGCACGAGGAATCGCTGCGCGCCGTGGAGAACCGGGTGCTGGCTTCGGCCGAGGAGCCGATCGGCAGTTGCGCCAATCCGGACTGGAACCGCAGCGGCTGGGCCGTGCCCGAGGGCTACAACACCTATCCGAACTACTGGAATCGCGACGACCAGTTCGCCGAGGTTTCGCGCTTGCAGCTCGACCTTTCGGTGCTCGCGCTACAATGCGACTTGACGCGCGTCGTCACCCTGCAGTTCTCGCACGCCGTCAGTCCGACCAGCCTCGCAGACGAGATCGGCATCGATCAGCGTCACCACGATTCCTCGCACTATGACGCCAGCAATGAGGACTCGATCCAGAACTTCATCGGCTGGAAGCGCTGGTACTGCGCGCAGTTCGCCTATCTGGTGAACGCCCTCAAGAACGTGGAGACCTCGAATGGCAGCCTGTTGGACGATACCGTGATCTTCCTGTGTTCCGAGCTGGGGCACTCCTCAAGGCACGACCATCGCGACATGCCGTTCGTGCTGGCGGGGCGCGGCGGCGGTCTGGGAACCGGTCGCTTCCTCGACTTCCGCAGCGCCAACGGCGGAGACGGCGAGTCGCATTCCAAATTGTTGGTGTCGCTCGGCAATGCGGCGGGTATTCCGATAGAAAGCTTCGGATACACCGGCCACGGAAGCGGCCCGTTGTCGGGGCTCTACACATGAAGGTACTGAAGATTCTGGGAATGTTGTGCGCACTGCACGGCGGGTCCGCGCTGGCGGCGGCGACGGTGGGCGCCGTCGCGCCACCTGCCGCGGGCACGGCGCTGATCGGCGCTCAGCCGCTGTCGCTCGCCGACTATCGAGGCCGCTGGGTGCTGGTTGATTTCTGGGCCTCCTGGTGCGGCCCCTGCAAGCTGTCGCTGCCGGCGCTCGAAGAACTGCGGCAGGAACTCAAGAGCGGCGACGATGCCGAGCGCTTCGAGATTCTCGCCGTCAATCTCGACAGCAACCCCGCCCTTGGGCGCCGCTTCCTGGAACGACATCCCGTGAGCTATCCGGTGCTCAGCGACCCGGACGGCAGCATCGCCGAATCCTGGGCGCTGCCGGCGATGCCGACCTCGTATCTGATCGCCCCGGATGGCCGCGTCTCGCAGGTGCATTCCGGTTATCGTGACGGCGACCAGGCGCGCCTGCGTACATTGTTGCTCGACTCCTTGAAGGACACGCCGTGAATCGCCGACTGATTTCCCTGATATTGCTCGGCAGTGTGTTTCTGCCTGCTTGCAGTACCGTTCAACCCTGGCAACGCGGAGAACTGGCGCAAGTCTCGATGGCCTGGGATCCGGACCCGATGAAGGCCGCGTTGAACTCACACGTTTACGACAGCAAGGAAGCCTCCAGCGGCCGCATCGGCCTGGCCGGCGGCGGTTGCGGCTGCAACTGATGGCAGCCGAGCGCGGGCGCCGGCTGGCCGCGCTGACGGCCGCCGCCCTGGCCCTGCCGGCGGTCCAGGCCTCGGCGCAGTTCCGTGACGAGGCGCAGCAACTGTCGGTGCGTTACAGCAGTTACGGCGAAGGCGATCTGCCGGCGGCTCAACCCGAGCAGTCGCGCTTCGATATCGACATCTGGCAGCTGCGCTACGGCACGCCCATACTCGAACGATCCCGATTGACCATCGATGGTCAGTACGAAACCCTGTCCGGCGCCTCGCCGTGGTTCATCGAGCCCGATGAGAACGGCGACCCGGTTCAGATCATGTCCGGCGCGACGATCGACGAGGCGCGCGGCAGCCTGGGTCTGGATCTGCGCAGCTACGGTGAGGGGCGCGAGTACGCCGTGTCGCTTGGCGGTTCGGTGGAAGACGACTACAGCTCAATCAATCTGGGTATCGACGGGCACTTCGAACTGCCCGGCAAGCAGAGTTCGCTGTCTTTGGGCATCGGCAGCTCGCGCGATCGGATCGAACCCACCGATGGCGGCAGTACGCGTTATCCGCAGCGGCCGGTGTCCGAGGACAAGTCCAGCTACGACGCGGTGCTGGGCTTCACCTACATTCTGAATCCGGTCACCGTCGTTCAGACCGGTCTGAGTCTTTCGCGTTCCAGCGGCTATTTGTCCGATCCCTACAAGCTGGCCTACGTCGCCGGCGAGATCCGGCCCGATGCACGTCCCGATGCGCGCAACGAACTCGCCTGGACCACCCGCCTGCGCTACCGCATCACCGCCTGGGCGGGGTCGCTGCACCTCGACTATCGTTACTTCGACGATTCCTGGGGCATACGCTCGCATACCGTGGACTTCGCACTGCACAAGGACTTCGGCACGCGCCTGAGTCTGGCGCCGCACCTGCGCTGGTACAGCCAGAGTCAGGCCAAGTTCTATCAGCCCTATTTCCTGGCCGAACGCGATGACGGTTACTACTCCAGCGACTACCGCCTGTCGCCGTACGGCGCCGTGACCGTGGGTCTGGACCTGAGCTGGCGCTTCGGCGAACAGGCGTTGCGGTTGTCGTTGGAACACTACGAAGCCAGCGCCGACACTGCCGCCGGCGACGTCCAGGTCGAAAATCCCGGACTGGTCGATTTCACGATGATGACCCTCGGCTTTGACTTCCGCCTCTGAGGGTCTTGCCGGCGCATCGCACGAGTTTCGTGCCATGGCCTGCCCCTGCCGGATCCAGGTGTTCCATGCGGACGCGGCGCATGCGCGGCAGCTCTGCGAGCGGATGCGCGACGAGGTGCTGCGCATCGAGGCCAAATACTCCCGTTATCGCGACGACAGTGCGCTGTCGCGGATCAACCGCTCGGCCGGTGATGAGCGTGGTGTTGTCGTCGACGATGAAACCGCGGCGCTGCTCGACTATGCAGCGGCGGCCTGGCGGGAAAGTGACGGCAAGTTCGATCCCACCGCGGGCATCCTGCGCCGGGTCTGGAATTTCCGGGACCGGATCGTGCCCGCCGCCGAGGCGGTCAGTGCGCTGCTGCCGAACATCGGCTGGCAGCGCTTGCACTGGCAACGGCCCCGTCTGAGCCTGCCGCTGCCCGGCATGGAGCTGGACTTCGGCGGCTTCGGCAAGGAGTACGCCGCCGACAGCGCCGCCGGTATCGGGCTTCAGGCCGGCATCCTCAGCGGCATCGTCGATCTGGGGGGCGATGTCCGTCTGCTGGGGCCGCAGCCCGACGGCAGGCCATGGCGCATCGGCATTCGCGACCCGGCGCAAGCGACGCGCGCGATCGCCTCACTGACGCTGGAGCGCGGCGCGATCGCCACCAGCGGAGACTACGAGCGAAGTTTCGAGCTTCGCGGGCAGCGCTACAGTCATCTGCTCGACCCGCATGACGGTTGGCCGGTACAGGGTTACGCCAGCGTTTCGGTGCTCGCCGGCCAGTGTCTGATTGCCGGCACGGCGACCACGACCGCCGTGCTCAAAGGTATCGAAGACGGCCGGAAATGGCTGGAATCGCTGGGTTTGCCGTGGCTGGCGGTGCATCCTGATGGCCGCATCGAACGCGGTCAGGCACCGGTCATCTGACGGATTCGCCGCAAGCCTTTCCTTTTGCTTCGAAATCGCTACAATACGCGGCCTTTCGGCGGCCCCACGGTCGCATTGTGGATTTTTGAAAAATCTTATGGTCAAGATTCGTCTCGCGCGTACCGGCGCCAAGAAGCGTCCGTACTACCACATCATTGCGACCGACAGCCGTAGCCGGCGTGACGGTCGTTTTCTTGAGCGCCTCGGGTATTACAACCCGAACGCCTCGGGTCAGGAACAGAAGCTGCTGGTCGATCTGGAGCGTCTCGCGCATTGGCGCGGCAACGGCGCCCAGGTGTCCGAGCGTGTCGAGTATCTGGTCAAGATCGCCCCGAAGCCGGAGGCGGCCGCTGCCTGAGCCTGAACAGCGCCAGGTGACGCTGGGTCGCGTCGCTGGCGTGTTCGGCGTGAAGGGCTGGGTTCGCATCCAGTCATACACCAGGCCCGCGGACAATATTTTCGAGTACGCGCCCTGGAACATCGGCGGCACGGTCTGGACGATCGACGAAGCACAGGAACACGGTCCCGGTTTCATCGTGAGTCTGGCCGGCATTGCTGATCGGGACGCTGCGGCGGCCATGATCGGTTCCGAGATCCAGGTTCCGCGATCGGCGCTTCCAGAGCCCGAACCGGGGCAGGTCTACTGGGCCGACCTGATCGGGCTCGAAGTGGTTTGCGAAGACGGCCAGCCTCTCGGGGTGGTCGAATCGTTGTTGGAGAACGGCGTGCAGGACGTACTCGTGATCCGCGGCGATGGAAGGCAGCACCTGGTACCGCTGGTGCGCGGGCCGATCGTGAAGTCGATCGACGTGACGCAAGGGCGGATCATCGTTGACTGGTCGCCGGAATACTGAGCGGGGCCACAGGGATGAAGATCGAAGTGCTGACGCTGTTCCCGGAGTTGGTGGAACAGATCACGCGCTACGGTGTGCCGAGAATTGCGGTTGAGGGCGGGCATCTGCAAGTGGGTACGCGCAATCCGCGCGACTACAGCGGAAACCGTCATCGACGGGTCGATGATCGCCCTTATGGCGGTGGACCCGGGATGGTCATGCAGGCCGAGGCGCTGGCGGCGGCGATTGCCGAATCCAGGACGCAAGTCGGTCCGGCACAGGTGCTGAGCCTGAGCCCGCAGGGCCAGCCGCTGAGCCAGGCGCTGTTGCGCCGGCTCGCGGAGCAGCCTGCGATCATCATGATCTGCGGCCGTTACGAGGGGATCGACGAGCGTCTGCTGAAGGCGGAGGTCGATCTGGAGGTATCGCTGGGCGACTTCGTGCTGTCCGGCGGCGAGATCGCGGCCATGGCCGTGATCGACGGCATCGCCCGGTTGTTGCCGGGAGTGCTGGGGCACGAGGATTCGGCCGAGTTCGATTCGTTCTCGGCGGGACTTCTGGATCACCCGCATTATTCGCGGCCCGAACAATGGCGCGAGGCGGAGGTTCCGGAAGTATTGTTGTCGGGCGATCATGCGCGGATAGCGCGCTGGCGCCGCAAACGCGCCCTTGGCGCGACGTGGTTGAAGCGGCCGGACCTGTTGGACGGCCTGGAACTTGACGAAGATTCGAAACAACTGTTGCGGGAATTCATCGCGCAGCGGGAAGAGTAAAAGGCGAAGCCATGAGCAAGATCATCGAGCAGATCGAAGCGGAACAGATGTCCAAGACCGTCCCGGATTTCCGCGCGGGCGACACCGTCGAGGTGAAGGTCAAGGTCAAGGAAGGCGAGCGTGAGCGCCTCCAGGCCTTCGAGGGCGTGGTCATCGCCAAGCGTAGCCGGGGCCTGCATTCGGCGTTCACGGTACGCAAGATGTCGCATGGCGAAGGGGTGGAACGTGTGTTCCAGACCTACAGCCCGCAGCTGGCCGAGATCAACGTGAAGCGCCGCGGCGCCGTCGCCCGCGCCAAGCTCTATTACCTGCGTGATCGCACCGGCAAGGCTGCGCGCATCAAGGAAAAGCTGGGCTGAAAACAGGGCGGGCGGTGCCGGTGTCCGTCTGACGGGCATTGGTCCATCACGCAGGACAAGGCCGCCGCGGGGAATCCGCTGCGGCCTTGTTCGTTTGGAGTTCACAGAAACTTACGAAACCGGCCTCGCGAACCGTCGGCGCGATGGACTTGGCTCGCGTTACCAGTGCTTTCGACCCGGAAGGAGCACTGCCGTGACATTCCCGACCCTCACTTCGGGCGCAAGCCGTTGCCGAACCCTGGTTGCCGTCGCGGCCATTGGCATAGGCATGAGCGCGCTGTCCGGTTGCGGCAGCATGGCGCGTGAGCGCATCAGCCAGCGCCTGGATGATCGCTTGCAGTTCGATCAGATCGATACCGATCGCAACGGTTGCATCAGCCCCGGCGAACTCGAGCGCTTCAAGCAGACGCTGGTGCAGCGCTAGGCTGAAGTTCTCGCCATAAAACGGCGACAAAACTCCATCCTTCAATAAGTTACGCTCACTTCCAGATTCACACTTCTGTCTACAACGTAACTCATTGAATTAGGCAGGCAGGGTGGGCACGCTACGCTTTGCCCACCCTGCCTGCTCTCACCCAGCGCTCGCATTCGCGAGGGTAGGTCGGCTTCAGCCGCGCGTGTTTCTGCCGCCCACGCGCCTGGTCAGCCGGCGTCCGGCCCGTACCATCATGACAGTCGTGGTGGTCGGGCCATCGGGGTGTGGCCTCGCTGCCCGGCGACGCGATCCAGCCAGGCCCGGATGGAGGGATACGGTTCGAGCCTGAACCCACCGTCGGCCGCCGCATGGGTATAGGCATACAAGGCGATATCGGCGATGCCGAAGCGGTCTTCGACGAAAAACTGACGCCCGCTCAGGTACTGTTCCATCACCGCCAGCGCCTGCCTGCCGCGCTCGTGCAGTTTGGGCAGTTCCGCCCGCCGTTCGTGATCCGGCGGAAGAAATCCGCAGATGTAGCGCGCCACCGCGATATAGGGTTCATGGCTGTACTGTTCGAAGAACAGCCATTGCAGGGTCCGTGCGCGCGCCAACCGCGGACCGGGCCATAGCCGCGTGTCCTCGGCAAGGAAGCAGAGGATCGCGTTGGATTCGGCGAGCGTTTCTCCATTGTCCAGTTGCAGCACCGGTACCCGGCCGTTTGCATTGAGTGCGAGGAAGTCCGGCTGGCGACTGGCACCGGTGGTGATGTCCACTTCCTGCCAGTGAAACGGCAAGCCCAGATGATCGAGCAGCAGTCGCAGCTTGTGGCAGTTGCCTGAGCTGGACATTCCGTAAACGGTATACATGCGGCTTCCCGGGAATTGCGGCGCCGTGATGATAGCGGCTATGGAGCCGACCGGGCTGCGTCGCCGCTTTCATTTGCAGGCCGATACGGGATTAGCGGCCACGCCGCAAGCGCACCCCACCGAATGAATCCGCTGCGGCATGGCCGTTCCCCCCTTCTCCCACAAGCGGGCGAGGGTCGGTGGGCATCACGAAGTGCGTGATTCACGTTAATATCGGTCCCGTCGATTGCCCGATCCCCTGATGCTCCGAAAGCTGCTGCCCGATACCTACGTGATCGCCTTGCTGAGCACGGTGGCCTTGGCGAGCCTGCTGCCGTGTCGCGGCGATGTGGCGGCGATGCTCGGTGTGCTGACGCATGTGGCGATCGCCGTGTTGTTCTTTCTGCACGGCGCGAAGTTGTCGCGGGAAGCGGTTGTTGCGGGCTTCACACATTGGCGCCTGCATCTGACGACGCTGTCGGTCACCTTCATACTGTTTCCCGTGCTGGGCTTGGCGGCGCGTCCGCTGTTGGCCCCTTGGGTCGGCGATACGCTTTATACCGGCGTGCTGTTCCTGTGCATGCTGCCGTCAACGGTGCAGTCCTCGATTGCCTTCACCGCGATGGCGCGCGGCAATGTGGCGGCGTCGGTGTGTGGCGCCTCGGCGTCGAACCTCCTTGGCATGTTCGTCACACCGCTGCTGGTCGGCCTGTTCGTGGCCCAGGGCTCGGGTGCGATATCCACCGACGCGATCGGCAGCATCCTGGTGCAGTTGTTGCTGCCGTTCATCGCCGGACAGGTCGCGCGGCGCTGGATCGGGGGCTGGGTAAGGCGTCGCGCTCCGGCGCTCAGGTATGTTGACCAGGGCTCGATCCTGCTGGTGGTTTACACCGCGTTTTCCGCAGCGGTGGTCGAAGGTTTGTGGTCCAAGGTCGATGGTCCGGCACTGCTCGGTCTGCTGGCAATCAGCGCACTGCTGTTGGGTGTGGTGATGCTGAGCACGACCTTCGGTGCGCGCATTTTGGGCTTCAGTCGCGAGGACGAGATCAGCTTCGTGTTCTGCGGATCGAAGAAAAGCCTGGCTACCGGCGTGCCGATGGCGAAGGTACTGTTCGCGGCGCCGGAGGTCGGCATGATGGTGCTGCCGTTGATGCTGTTTCATCAGTTGCAGCTGATGGTGTGCGCGGTGCTGGCGCAGCGCTACGCGCGCGCCGAAACGCTCGACGCGGCCAGCGAGCGGGCCTAGGGTCTGGCCGAACGATCGCCGGCTGCATCGTTCAGACTCCCCAGGTCACGGCCACGTTCTTGCGCTGCGAGCGCTCCAGCATTTCGATCAGCGGCCAGGCGCGCCGCGCCAGATCGACCGGTATCGGCTGGTCTTCGTCGTCTTCGCCGTTCTCGGCGTTGTCTTCGTCCTGCTCGACCTCCGGCTTGCGCCGCTCGCTCTCGATCGCGGCGCGCAGGGCCGATACGGCCGCCGGAATCTCTTCCGGGGCCAGTGCGCCGCGTTCCGCGTCGGGTTTGCCGATGATTTCCAGCAGGCGGCGGGCGTGGGTCTGCAGCATGGCGATCTTGGCGGCGGCCGGTGACGAGAACTGGATCATCTGGGGCTCTCTGCGTGTGGTGGATCGCGGCAGTCTAGTCGCAACGCCCTGAACGGCGGGCGCGGCGATGCCAGCCGCGGCTGCTCAGCCGTGATTCGGGCAGCGGCATGCACACTGCCGTGCACGCTTGAGCAGGGACCCCACCCGATGCAGTACGCAGACGCATTCCTTCGCGAAATCGAATCATTCCTGGGCTGGAAGCTGGATGCCGGACGTCAGGATCAGGCCATGCGATGGCGCGGCCAGGGTCAGTCGGCCGAGGCCATCGCGCAGCGATTCGAGAAGCTGCGCGTGGCCGGCGACACGCTCAACGATCCGAGCATTCCCGTGCGGGACGATCCGCCGACCCGGCCTCAGGACGACGATCCGGCAGAATTCTGAGCGCCGGTGCCGTGTCGGAACCTGTCAGCAGGAAATCGCCAGCGTGTTGCCAGCCCAGGGTGTTGCCAGCGTGTTGTTTTTGCTGGATCAAAGGACTCCAATCGGAGGGCGGAGGTTTCATTCGCAGTTCATGATCGGCGACGCACACTGGCGGTCCAGCCAGGAACCCGATTAACGTGGTGCGAGGTTCCGCCTCCATACCAGAAGACGATCTGAATTCAGATGTTCGTCGCGCATCGCCGATAGGGAACAATGCTAGATACGATCTGCACAGCCCAAAGCGACATCGTCGAAGCCTACCGCTTCGTGCGCGACCGCAGTCTCAAATTGATTGCGCCCCTGTCGGCGGAAGACACCGTGGTGCAATCGATGCCGGATGTCAGTCCGACAAAGTGGCATCTGGCACACAGCAGCTGGTTCTTCGAGCAATTCCTGCTGTCCTCGCAATGTGGCTACGAGCCCTTGCGGCCGGGCTGGCAGTTTCTGTTCAACTCCTACTACGAATCGGTGGGGCCTCGGCACAACCGCGTGCAGCGCGGACTGCTGTCGCGGCCGACACTGGCCGAGGTGATCGAATACCGCCATCGCGTCGATGACGATATGGCGCCCGTGTTGGATCGGGCCGCTTCCGATCCCGAGCTGGCAGCGCTGATCAACCTGGGGCTGCATCACGAACAGCAGCACCAGGAGCTGATGTTGACCGACATCAAGCATGTCTTTTCGGTCAATCCGCTGGAGCCTTCCTATCAGCGTGAGGCGCCGTTCGGATTGCCCGGCCACGCCTTGCCGATGCGCTTCGTGCGCGGCAGCGCGGGTATCGTCGAAATCGGACATCACGGCGAGGGATTCGCGTTCGATTGCGAAACGCCGCGTCATCGCACGCTGCTGCATCCCTACGAAATGGCCGATCGGCCGGTCACCAACGACGAGTTTCGCGACTTCATTCGCGACGGAGGCTACCGCACGCCAAGCCTGTGGATGTCCGAAGGCTGGGCCAGGGCGCAGGCCGAAGCCTGGGCCGGGCCAATGTACTGGGATGCCCAGGCGGAAACCGAATTCACCTTGGCCGGCCGGCGCGAGATCGACCCGTATGCGCCGGTCTGTCATGTCAGCTATTACGAGGCGGATGCGTATGCACGCTGGGCCGGCGCACGCCTGCCGCGCGAGTCCGAGTGGGAACACCTGACCGAAACCCGCGTCGATGTCGATGCGCAATTGCGGGCCGCCAATTTCGCCGATGCCGGGTTTTTGCACCCCCAGCCGGCGCAACGTGACGAAGGCCTGCTGCAGTTGTTCGGCGATGTCTGGGAGTGGACCTCAAGCCCCTACGTCAACTATCCCGGCTACAAGCCGCTGCCGGGCGCGCTCGGCGAATACAACGGCAAGTTCATGTGCGGGCAATGGGTGCTGCGTGGCGGCTCCTGCGTCACGCCGGTGGGCCATCTGCGCGCCAGCTACCGCAACTTTTTCTATCCCCCTGATCGCTGGCAGTTCATGGGGTTCCGTCTCGCCAAGGATGCCTAGTCCTAAAGAAGCAGTGGAAACAAGGAGAGCCTGCGCATGAACCGAGCTGTGCAAGCGACAAGACTCAGGGAAACCGATTTCAGGCAGTTCAGCCTGCCGGACGACGACTTTGCCAGCGAAGTGATTCGTGGGCTTTCGGGGCGCCCCAAGCGCCTGCCGTCGAAGTACTTCTATGATGCCGAAGGCTCGGCCTTGTTCGAGAAGATCTGCGATCAGCCCGAGTACTATCTGACGCGCACCGAACTCGAGATCATGCGCGACCAGGCCGCTTCGATGGCCGCGGCGCTGGGTCCTGACGTGCGCCTGATCGAATTCGGCAGTGGCGCCGGCCTCAAGACCCGCCTGTTGCTCGAAGCCTTGCGCAATCCGGTGTGCTACGTCCCGATCGAGATTTCGCAAAGCGCGCTCGACGACAGCGTGGCGCAGCTGCGTGAGGACTTTCCGCAGGTGCAGATGCAACCGGTTTGCGCCGATTTCACGCAGGCGCTGTGTCTGCCGCGTCCCGCACGTGAGCCGCGACGCACCGTGATCTATTTCCCCGGTTCGACCCTCGGCAATTTCGCGACATCGGAGGCCGACGCCTTGCTGCACGGGATGCGTCTGAGCATGGGTCCGTATGGCGCGGCACTGGTCGGACTGGATCTCAAGAAGGACATCGGCAGCATGGAGGCGGCCTACAACGACGCTGCCGGCGTCACCGCCGAATTCACGCTCAACCTGCTGGCCCGGATCAACCGGGAGCTCGAAGGCGACTTCAAACTCGATCGCTTCGAGCACCAGGCGCGCTACAACCCCGAGGCCGGACGCATCGAAACCCGGATCATCAGCCGCTTTGATCAGGCGGTGCGCGTGTCAGGCCAGGACGTCAGCTTCCTCAAGGGCGAGGCGATGCTGGTCGAATACAGCACCAAGTATTCGCTGGACGACGTCGAAGGTATGGCCGCACGCGCCAAGCTGCATGCGACGCGTCGCTGGTTCGATCGGGATCGACGCTTCTGCGTGCAACTGCTCGAACGCACGCCCTTGTCTTGGAGTGCGCACGCCGACGCTTGAAACACGGTCCAGGTCCCCATCCAACCCAACCGGAGACAGCGACATGAACAGCAGAATTCTCAATGCCTGCGCTCTCGCCAGCCTGATGCTGTGCGGCGCCGCCCATGCCGAATCCAGCGTGGTGATGCACAGCGTCAGCGCCGAGGGTGTCGGCAAATCGCTGGGCGCCGTCACACTCGGCGACACGGAATACGGTGTGGTGCTGACGCCCAAGCTTGGCGGCTTGCCGCCCGGCCTGCACGGCTTCCACCTGCACGAAGGGGCGAGCTGCGCGCCGGCGAGCAAGGACGGCAAGATGACCGCCGCCGCGTCCGCCGGCAGTCATTACGACCCCGAGGAAACCGGCATGCACGGCCTGCCTTGGGGCGAAGGCCACCTCGGCGATCTGCCAGCTCTGTACGTCACGGCCGATGGCGCGGCGGTACAGCCTGTGCTCGCGCCACGCCTGGAGATGGCCGATCTTGAAGGCCACGCGCTGATGATCCACGAAGGCGGTGACAACTTCTCCGACCACCCCGAGAAGCTGGGCGGCGGCGGTTCGCGCATCGCCTGCGGCGTGATCGAGTAAGCCGGCGTCTGCGAGCATGAGTGTCCAGCAGGTTTACTGGGCGGTGGCCTATCCGGTGCTGGCCGCGGTGCTGGCCGTCGGCGCCTTGTTGCTGATCAAGATCGTGCGTCATCGGCAGGCGGCGAAGGATGCGCGTCGGCTTGATGCCGTGCCGGCGCAGCCGATGAGTCGCGATCAGGCGCGCGCACTGATCAGGCGCTATCTGTACGGCGCCGGTCCGATACTGTTCGTGCTGGCGCTGGTCGGCGTGGCCTTGGCCTGAGCGCCACTCAACCTTCGTCCTCCTCCTCGGCTTCGTCGTCATCATCCGCTTCGTCCTCGGACGACAGCGGCGGCAGCTCGCCGAGCGTGGCGCTGGCGCGTGCTTCGCGATAGCGATCCAGCGTCTCATCCAGATGGAAATACGCATTCCAGACACTCGCCAGCGTGACGCTCAACAGCGCCACGCCGGCGAGCGCCCGTGCCTTGAGCCTTGTCGTGCCATGAAAGCGGATGAATGCGGCACTGAACAGCGCCACCCAGGCCAGGCCCAGCGCGTAACCGGCCACCACGTCGGACAGCCAGTGCACGCCCAGGTACAGGCGCGAGAATCCGACCATGCAGATCAGCACGCTGGCACCCGCGAACAGCGGCAAGCGCAGGTTCCAGGGGCGTTGCCAGGCAAGCAGTACCGTCAGGAATCCATACATCACTGCGCTGCCGGCGGCGTGACCGCTGGGAAACGAGTAGCGGTCGAAACCTTCGTAGATATTGCCGGGGCGATCACGCGAAAGTGCCCATTTCAGCAATACCACTGAAGCCCGTGCGGCCAGCGCGGCGGCGAGCCAGTAGGCGATCACCGCCCATTGTCGGCGCCACGCCAGCCAGGCCGAGATGCTCAAGGCCAGAGGTACGGTGACGATGGCGCCGCCGAGCCCTGTCAGGACCACCATCAAACGGTCCACGGGCTCGCTGTGCAGTGACTGGAGTGCGCTCCAGACGCTGCGGTCGAGGTGCAGCATGGTCTCGCCTTCGACCACGGATTCGGCGATTTCGAAGAACGCCATGCCGCATACCAGCAGGATCAGGCTGGCCACCAGCAGCGCCGCAAGTTCGCGCTGATCCCGGTCGAGCAGCGGCAGCAGTGCGCGCGCCGAGAGGCCGCCGCGATTCGCTGCCAGCCGGATGATCGCCAGACGAATCCGGTCGAGCCCGCGCAGCAGCGGATTCAGCGCAAGTACGCTCAGACGTGCCAACAGCAACAGCGCGGCGAACAGCAGGAACAGGCTCAGGACCGCCAGACCGAGGCGGTTCGGGCTCAGCGAATCGAGCATGTCATCGCCACCGGCATGCGAAAGGGCGTCCAGGGGATGGAGGCTTCGCCTTGTCGCCCATCAAGCCTGATCACTTTCGGTGCGCATCATCGATTTCCTTGTGCTTGAGTGGAGCGGATGCGGCGATCTCTCGGATCCTGTCCGATGGTACCGGCTGCGGCCGCCGGGATCCGAGCAAAAACGGTCATTCAGGCCGCGTTCGCCACTGATTCGATAGGGTGCTTTCCAAGCATTCGCACTTGGACATCAACAGTGTCAGGCGAAGCACCGCATTGGCGATACGCCACTGTCGGAACAGGAGGACGCAATTGATGACTGTCACCTCCCTGCATGAGGAGAGCCCGATGAGCACTGCAACCGAGTTCGGAATGAGCCCCGAAGACGCCCCCGACAGCAGGCCACCCCATGCCAGCAATGGCGCTGCGACCGATTCCGGCGCGCCGGGCGGCGACGCGCAAGGAGCCAGCAACGACAGCGGCGGTTCACCGTGGCGGGGCCTGGCGCGGGATCTGTTGAAGCTGACTCAGGAACAGGTTCTGACCTTCGCCCGCGAGCAGAGCGTGCGTGGGTCCGAACGGCTCGATAGCGTTGCCGGGCTGGTACAGCGCTCCGGTGAGGATATCGGCAGTTCCGTTCCGGCGGTGGCCGACTACAGTCAGCAAGCGGCGCAGCGTATCGAGCATCTCGCCGCCGAACTGCGTCGCCGTGAGCCGATGGAACTCTACGCGGAGCTCAATCAAGCGGTCCGGCGGTATCCGACGGCGAGCTTGATCGGAGCGGCCACCATCGGATTCCTGGCTGCACGGTTTCTCAAGAGCGGAACCGGCGCGCGCGTCTGAGCCCTAGAGTGATGCGTGAGCCCCGTCCCATCGTTGATCTGCTGTCGGACCTGATCGTCCAGGCGAGTCTGCTGTTTCGCCAGGAACTCGATCTGGCCCGATCGGAAACCAGCGACCGGATCGCCGCGATCGGCGGCGCCCTGGCGATCATTCTGGCCGGCGTGGTGCTCTGCGGTATCGCCGTGCTGCTGCTGCTCGACACCGCAATCCTGCTGCTGACCATGGCGGGCATTCCGGAGCCCTGGAGTTCGCTGCTGGTCGCCGCTGTGTCCTTGGTATTTGGCGTCCTGATTCTGTTGAAGGGTCTGCGCGAAGTCCGTGCGATCCGTATCACCCCGAAACGCACCATCGAACAACTGCGCCGCGATGTCGCGGTCGTCAAGGAGAGATGAGCATGAACAAACAAACCCCTTACAACACGGCCAATTCATCGGATACCGCCCAGATCGAACGCCGGATCGAGGATACGCGTGAGAAGCTGTCCGACACGCTGCACGAATTGAAGGACAAGGCCTCGCCCAGGCAGCTCGCGGACCGCGCGGTCCGCTTCGCCAAGGATTCCGGTGCGCCCGAAATGGCACGCGGCGTGGGACGCACGGTCCGGGATCACCCGGTGCCGTTTCTGCTGGTCGGTGCCGGTCTGGGCTGGCTGGTCGCCAGTCGACTGCGCAGCCGCAGCGACACCACCGAGGATGCCGCGGGGCGTCTGGCGCAGGATTCGAACGCCACCTATCCGGACGTTCGTCTGGACGCCTGCAGCAACGGCGCCGCTGCGCCCGGGATCGACGACAAGGATGTCGACGAACGGCTCTACGAGGCCGGCGAGCAAGCCGGTGAGAAGCTCAGCGAAACCCTGGTCCAGGCGCGGGAGAAACTCGGGGAGGCCCGTGATTCGACCGCTCGTGTCGCCAGCGGCATCGCCGACCGCAGTGGAGAATGGGCCGGTGCCGCGCGTCGCGGGGCACAGCGTGGCTGGTCCTACGCCACTGACGAACAGCCATTGATATTGCTTGGTGTCGGCCTGGCGGCCGGAACCGCGCTGGGCTTGGCCCTGCCGCGCTCGCGCAGTGAGGAGCGGCTGCTGGGTTCGCACAGCGCCGCCTTGCAATCGCGCGCGCGCGATGCTGCCCAGAGTCAGTACGAACGTGCCAAGTCCGCCGCGCGGGACACCTACGACACGGTGATGGACGATCTGGACCGGCGCGGTCTCAGCGCCGAGGGTCTGCGCGGCGCCGCGGGTGCCGCCGCCGAGCAGGCGAGGACCGCGCTGGGGGGCGAGGCGAGCGGCGGTTACAAGCCTCATTGAGTACGGCCCTGCCGTCGCGTAAAGGTCGAAGTGACGATGCCGCGTTTTCTCAGGTGGACGCGGCATTGTCTTGATCGGCGCAAAGTGAATCGTCCATTTGCCGCAAGCGGATATCGATGAACGGGCGTGAGCTGTTCGGCCTGATCAAGGCTGCCGCGATCGGCTGGTCGCAGGACCGTGCCTCCAGCATGGGTGCGGCCATCGCGTTCTACACGGTGCTGTCGCTGGCGCCACTGCTGCTGATCGTGATCAGCGTGGCCGGTCTGTTCTTTGGTGAGGAGGCGGCCCGCGGCGCGCTGATCGACCAGCTTACGGAGCTGGTGGGCGAAAACGGCGGTGCCGCGATCCAGGCCGCGCTCAGTAGTGCGCACGATCCCGGGCGCGGCCTGATTTCGGTGCTGATCGGCGTGGCGACTCTGATGATCGGTGCCACCACGGTGTTCATGGAGTTGCAGGCCAATCTCGACCGTATCTGGAAGGTGCCGATGATTGGTGGCGTCACTGGCTATGTGCGGCGGCGCATGCTGTCCTTCGGTGTGATTCTGGGCGTGGGATTCCTGCTGACGGTGTCGCTGGTGATGACTGCAGTCATCACCGCGATCGGCACATTCTGGCAGGATCGCATCGGCGGCTGGCAGGCGCCGATCCAGTTGCTCAACTTCGCTGTTTCCTTCGGTATCGTGACCCTGCTGTTCGGCATGATCTACAAACTGCTGCCCAGCGTGAACAACGCATGGGGCGACGTCTGGACCGGCGCGGCCGTGACGTCGCTGCTGTTCTCGATCGGCAAGTATCTGATCGGCCTGTATATCGGCAGCGCCGCCGTGTCCTCGTCCTATGGCGCGGCCGGGGCTTTCGTGGTGCTGATCGTGTGGGTCTACTACTCGGCGCAGATCTTCCTGTTCGGCGCCGAATTCACCTACCGGTACGCCTGTCTACGTGGATCGCTGCGTCACGACCCGATTCACGCCGGCAATGCGTCGCGCTGAACGATGATCACGCCGAGCACCAGCAGCGTGAACAGCCAGACCAGCAGATAGATCCACATCGCGCGTTTCGCCTTTTCCTTGCCCCACCAGTCGCGCGGACGAATGCCCTTGAGCAGGAACACCAGTTTGCACGCCAGGTTGATGCTGACGATATTGACCGCGAGCAACAGCCCGGCGCCGGTGGCGAGCCGGATTTCGCCGTGACCGAGCATCAGGCCCAGCGCGGCAGCCGGCGGCAACAGCGCCACGGCGACCATTACGCCCACCAGCACGCTGGGCAGGCCGGTGGTCAGCGACAGCGCCGCCGCAGCACCGGAAGCCAGGGCCAGGGCCAGCGACTCCATGCCGACGTCGGTGCGTGACAGCAACTCGTGCGCATCCGCCGTGAATGGCCACAGCAGACCCAGCAGCAATGACAGGGCCACCGCCAGCGCCACGCCCGCCAGGGTGGTCAGCACCGCCTTGCGCATCAGTTCGAGGTCACCGAGCGCGGTGCCCAGACCGAGCGCCAGGTTCGGACCCAGCAGCGGGGCGATGACCATGGCGCCGATGACCACGGCGGCGCTGTCCTCGACCAGACCGATTGCCGCCACGATCGTCGACAGCAGTACCAGCAGCAGATAGTTGCCGTCGAGGCGCGCATTGCGCTCCACCATGTTATAGAGCGCTTCACGCGCCATCGTGGCGGAATCCTCGTCCGGCTGCGGAATCGTGAGATCGACGGGAATCACCAGCACGCGCGCGCTAGGCTGTGCGCCGAGGATCGACTGCAGCGCGTCGAGCACTGCCTGCACCTTGTCGTCGCGGGTGAGAATGCGCATCGCGCGCATGTCGTCTTCACCAATCGGTCCGGTACGGAAATCGTAAGCCTTGTATTTGTCCGCGATCGCTTGCACGGTCGGCAGGCTGCGTTGGCTGGCGACCACTTCGATCAGCTTCATGCGGCGGGTTCCGGTCGATTGCCGTGCAAGCGCTGCCATTCGGATAGCCGACGCAGATACAGCGTCAGCTCGCAGTCGGCACAACCGCCGCCGCAGCAGTCGTAGTCCACCGGCGGTTGCGGTTGCGGCGGCAGCGTTTCCTTGTTCATTGGGTGCAGGCGTGGCGGTTCAGGTAAAGGCTGGAACGCGGGCGAGCGCGCGGAGGCGACACCTGTCGTGCGCCAGCGTACGACGAAGTGTCATTGTGCACTGGCGCGGGCAGCCGTGCTTTTTTGTCGACGCGGGCCGTGACTTTCGCTAACGTCAGCCGACAGGCATGGAATGTCGCATGCCTTGAGGCCGAAGCACAGTACAGGATGCGGTTGCAGAAGCAGCCACGGGGGCGGAAACGTGAGTCGCAGCGTGGATAGCTCGGGCCAGCTGTCGGACCGGACCGGGGATGTGGCGCCGTCGCCCACGTCGCCCGCCGACGTGCGCGGAGATGCACCCTATGTCAGCGCCATCGCCCATCGCCTGATCGCGGGCCATCGCGACCCTATCAAGGTGCTCGACCTTCAGGGACGGCTGGTGCTGATCAACCAATCAGCCTGCCGCGCGCTCGGCGTGGATCAGGCCTCGGCGCTGCTGGGCCAGGACTGGACCCACTTGTGGGCGCCGAAGGAGCGTGAATGCGCCGCCTCCGCCTTGGAGCGCGCCCGTCGCGGCGAAACCGCAGGTTTCGAAGCGCTGCGCAGTGTTGGTGAACGGCCGCCGGCGTGGTGGGACGTCACGGTATCGCTGTTGCCGGCCTCGGACGCGCTGCCGGCTCACCTGCTGGTGGTGTCACGCGATATCAGCGAGCAGAAGCGGATTCAGAGCGAGTACCTCAAAAGCGAGGAACGCCTCGGACTGGCTGTGGATGCGGCGGAATTGGGCACGTTCTACTGTCCGATGCCGATGGGACGGATCGTCTGGAACGCCAAGTGCAAGGAACACTTCTGGCTGGCACCGGACGCAGAAGTCGATTTCGACCTGTTCTATGCGCGTCTGCATCCGGATGACCGCGAAGCTGCGCGCGAGGCCGTGAACGCGGCGGTTTACCGAGGCGAGAATTACGACATCGAATACCGGACCGTCGCGCCGGATGGTCGCTTTCGCTGGCTGCGCGCCATCGGCCGCGGCTACCGCGATGACAACGGCGAGCCGACCCGGTTCGATGGTGTCACCATGGACATCTCGCAGCGCAAGCGGGTGGAGCAGGAGCGCGAATACCTGCTCGAATCGGAACGTTCGGCGCGTGCCGAGGCCGAGCGCGCCAGTCGCATGAAGGACGATTTTCTGGCGATGCTGAGCCACGAGCTGCGTACGCCCCTCAACGCCATCACCGGCTGGGCTCAGATTCTGGGGATGGGGGCGGAGGGCGAACTGCGCGAAGGTCTGGAGACCATCGAGCGCAACGCCCGGGCGCAAAACGCCATCATCAACGACATGCTGGACATGAGCCGCGTCATCTCCGGCAAGTTGCAACTGGTGCACGAGCAGCTTGATGTGGCTCGACTGCTGACCGAATGCATCGTAGCCCTGCACCCCTCGGCTCACGACAAGGCACTGCGGATCGAGACCGACTTCGACCAGACCGTGTGCTGGGTTTCCGGAGACGCCACGCGACTCAAGCAGGTTTTCTGGAATCTGGTCAGCAACGCCATCAAGTTCACTCCGCCGGGCGGTCGTGTGCAGGTGAGAACCGTGACCCACAGCGCCACGGCCGAAATCACTGTGGAAGACAGTGGCGACGGCATTCCGCGTTCGGCGCTGCCGTTCATCTTCGATCGCTTCCGTCAGGCCGATGGTTCCACCACGCGCCGTTACGGGGGGCTTGGCCTGGGGCTGTCGATCGCCAAGCAGATCGTCGAACTGCATGGCGGCCGCATCGTCGCCGAGAGTGAGGGCCTGGGTCACGGCGCCTGCTTCCGGGTGGTGCTGCCGCGTGACCTGACTGCCTTCGAATACGAACTGGGATTGGTGGCGCGGCCATCCGAGCCCGCCGAAGCCATCGGCTCCGAGCTCAGCCCGACGACCCTGCTTGAAGGCCTGGACGTGCTGGTCGTGGACGACGAGGCCGACGCGCGCGCAGTCCTGAAACGCATGCTCGAAGACAGTGGCGCGCGGGTACGTCTGGCGGCCTCGGTGGCCGAGGCGCTTTCGCAGTTCGATACCGCACCGCCGCGCGTGCTGCTCAGCGACATCAGCATGCCGGGCGAGGACGGCTATGCCCTGATTCGCCAGATCCGTTCTCGCACGGCCGAGGCCGGCGGCATGGTGCCGGCTATTGCCGTCACCGCCTACGTGCGCGACCTCGACCGCGCCAGGGCGCTGCTCGAAGGCTATCAGGGGCACGTGGCAAAGCCGGTCGAGCGGGTTCGCCTGATCCCGATCGTCGCGGCCATCGCGGGGCGGCCGGTGCGTCACGTCGGCTGAATCATTCCCAAATCCGGCCAGAGTCGGCAAGCTGCGCGCCTGATCGACCGCAGCCGTTACATGAGTCCCCACGCACGCGCACAGTTTCAGATCCACATCTGCGTCGTGCTGTGGGGATTCACCGCGATCCTGGGCAAGCTGATCAGCCTGCCGGCGCTGTCCCTGGTGTGGTGGCGCATGTGGATCGTGGTCGCGGCATTGGCGCTGTGGCCACGGGTCTGGCGCGGGCTGGCGGCGATGCCTGTGCGCCTGATCGCGATTTACGCCGGCATCGGCGCGGTGGTGTCGCTGCACTGGCTGACCTTCTACGCCGCGATCAAGCTTTCCAATGCCTCGGTGGGGGTCACCTGCATCGCGCTGGCGCCGGTGCTCCTGGCCTTGATCGAACCCTGGGTGGCTCGGCGGCGCTTCGATGCGCGCGAGGTTCTGCTCGGAATCGCCGTGGTGCCCGGCGTGGCCCTGCTGGTAGGCGGCGTGACCGCCGACATGCGCCTGGGCGTGCTGGTCGGCGCGCTCTCGGCCCTGCTTGACGCGATGTTCGGCGCACTCAACAAACGCTATGTGATGCAGGCCGATGCCGTGGTCGTCACCGCGATCGAACTGACCGGTGGCGCGCTGTTTCTGACGCTGCTGGCGCCGCTGGCGCCGGGGCCCTCGTTCATCGTTCCGGACGCACGCGACTTCGGTCTTCTGCTGGTGCTCTCACTGGGCTGCACGCTGTTGCCATTCACCTTGTCGCTGGTGGCCCTGCGCCAGCTGTCGGCCTTCGGCGCACAGCTCGCGGTCAACCTGGAACCCTTGTACGCCATCGTGCTGGCGATGCTGCTGTTCGGTGAGCAGCACGAATTGGGGCTGGCGTTCTACGGCGGGCTCGCCATCGTGCTGGGTGCCGTTTTCGCACATCCCCTGATGATCTGGCGGCCGCGCCGACGCCAGGCCTCAGCGAAATTCACGGCGGATTCATAGCCTCGGGTGTCTCATGCAGCGGGCACCCTGGAGAGCCTTCCATGTCCAAGCTCAATCTCGCCCGCAAGCTCATCGAATCCCATCTCGTCGAAGGTGAGACGAATGCCGGCCAAAGCATCGCGATCAGGATCGACCAGACCCTGACGCAGGATGCCACCGGCACACTGGTGATGCAGGAATTCGAGGCGATGAAGGTGGGACGCGTGCGCACCGAGGTTTCGGCGCAGTACGTCGATCACAACCTGCTGCAGGCCGACTTCAAGAATCCGGATGATCATCTGTTTCTGCGCAGTGCCTGCCGGCGCTTCGGCGTGTGGTTCAGTCGCCCCGGCACCGGCGTCAGTCACGCCGTGCACATGGAGCGTTTCGGTCGACCCGGCCGTACGCTGCTGGGTTCGGACAGCCACAGCTGTGCGGCCGGTTCCATGGGCATGCTGGCGATCGGCGCCGGCGGTCTCGAAGTCGCGCTGGCAATGGCCGGCAGGCCGTTCTACCTGAAGATGCCGAAGATCATGGGCGTGAGGCTCAGTGGCCGCTTGCCGGACTGGGTTAGCGCCAAGGACGTGATTCTGGAGATGCTGCGCCGCCACGATGTGGACGGCGGCATTGGCCGCATCATCGAGTACCACGGACCGGGTCTGGCCCATCTCGGCGCGATGGACCGCCATGTGATCGCCAACATGGGCGCCGAACTCGGGGCGACCGCCACGGTGTTTCCGGCGGACGAGGCGGTACGACGGTTTCTGGCGAGCCAGGGTCGCGAAGATCAGTTCGAGGCCTTGGCGGCGGACGAGAATGCCGACTACGACGAGCACGACGAGATCGACCTGTCCACGCTCGAACCGCTGATCGCCTTGCCGAGCAGCCCCGGCAAGGTGGTGCCGGTGGCGGAGGTGGCCGGCCGCGAGGTCTACCAGTGCTACATCGGTTCGTCCGCGAATCCGGGACTGCGCGATCTCGCCGTGGCGGCGATGATCGTGGACGGCCGCTCGGTCCACGACCGCGTCTCGTTCGATATCAATCCGGCGAGCCGGCAGATTCTCGAAAATCTGTCCGAAATGGGTCTGCTCAACACCCTGATTCACGCGGGTGCGCGCCTGCACCAGACCGGCTGCAACGGTTGCATCGGCATGGGTCAGGCGCCGGCGTCGGGGCGTATCAGCCTGCGTACCGTGCCGCGCAATTTTCCGGGCCGGTCCGGTACCGAGGAAGACCAGGTCTACCTGTGCAGTCCCGAAACGGCGGCGGCGTCGGCGCTGAGCGGAACAATCACCGACCCGCGGACGCTGGACAGGCCATATCCCAAAGTCTTTGAACCGGAACGCCTGTGCCTGAGCACGCTGGGCGTGATCGAACCGGAGGATCAGGATGCCGGTTCCGACCTTGAAATGGGCCCGAACATCGTGCCGCTGCCGGACGCCGAAGCCCTGCCGGATGCCCTGCGGGGTCCGGCGCTGCTCAAGCTTGGTGATGACGTGTCGACCGACGAAATCATGCCGGCGGGATCCCGCGTGCTGCCGTTTCGCAGCAACATCCCGGCGATCAGCCGGTTCGTCTTCGCCGCCGTGGACGGCAGTTTCCCGAAACGCGCCGAGGAAGCGCGGGATCGCGGTGCGGCCTCGTTCCTGATTGGTGGCGACAACTACGGTCAGGGTTCGAGTCGCGAACATGCGGCCCTGGCGCCGCGCTATCTTGGTGTGCGCGCCGTGCTGGCCAAGGGTTTCGCACGCATTCACTGGCAGAACCTCTGCAACTTCGGAATCCTGCCACTGCAATTCGCAGACCCGCAGGACTACGACACGCTGCAGCAGGGCGACGAGCTTCACCTAGAGGGCGTGCGCGAGGCACTCGAAAGCGGTGAGACCCGTCTGACACTGCACAACCACACGCGTGACCAGGACTATGCGCTCGAACACGCTCTCAGCGAGCGGCAGATCGCAATGATCCTGTGCGGTGGTCTGCTCAATCTGATGCGCGAGGAACTGGCGGCCTGAACGGTAGCCGGCGTCCCGCCTGCCGTTCAGCGGCCGGCCGGCAAGCCCCGTCTAAGCCTGGTTTCAAGCTTAACGGCCATGCCGCAGGCGATTCATTGTGCAGGGTGCTGCTTGCGGCATGGCCGTTAGTCGGAGGCGCGAACTATCCCGGCGACCATGGGCCGCCCTACCAATCGGGCTTTCCCGTAGGGCGGGCCATGCTCGCGGGATGCATCAGATCGGGCTCGCCACCCTGAACTTGAGCTTGCGCGCGGCGGCGATCAGTCGCCGGTCCAGGGTGTACAGACGCTCGGCGCCCTGATTGTGGGCAACCGCCAGATGCAAGGCCTCACCGGCTCGAAGACCGAGCGTGATCGCCGAGCTGGCTCGATGCTGTTCGGTAATCCGCGCAAGCCCTCGCGGATCACGCGATGCGCGTCGTGCTCGATGTTGTCGCCATGGGCGACGAGCACACGCTCGAAAGCCAGCGCGAGGATGCGCTGCATCGACGCGCGCCTTGCGGCGGTTGAGGTCGGTCATGCGCAGCAGCGGATGCCAGCCGGCACCGCCGTAGATGCCGCCGAGCTTGAGATACCAGCGCGCGATCGTGGTGCGAGAGGTTGCTGATGCCCTACGCCGCGCGGTAAATCACGCCGCCAGTCGCGGCAACGCTCCCAAAGCGCGAATGGACATCGGTCGAGGTATCCGCTGTAATGCCGCGCGATCTTGATGCGTGTCGAGGGCATGACACGTTTCGGTGCGTCCTGGGAGATTCATGGAAATCAGAAAATCGCGGCGGGCGCTCGCTGAGCGTTCGGCATTGCTGGTGGTGCTTTCGGTCTCGTCGGCCTACGCGCAGACCGCTTCCCCACCGCTCGAACTGGCGCCAGTGGAGGTCCACGCCCAGCGCGTCGACAGTGACTGGCTGGATGCAGGCACCGCGATCACCTCGGTCGGTGCCGCGGACCTGACGGCGGATCGCGCCTTGAGCCTGGCCGAATCGCTGCAGCGCGTGCCCGGCGTGTTCGCACAGAACCAGTACAACTTCTCGCAGGGCCTGCGCCTTTCGATTCGCGGCTTCGGCGCGCGCGCCAGCTTCGGTGTGCGCGGTATCCGCGTGCTGGTCGACGGTGTACCGCTGACCCTGCCGGATGGACAGACCGAACTCGATGGTTTCGATCTGTCGCTGGTCGATCGCGTGGAAGTCATCCGCGGTCCGGCGTCCACGCTGTATGGCAATGCTGCCGGCGGTGTGCTGGCGCTGACGACGCGCGAACCGCCGCCCGATTTTGGGGCCAGTCTCGACCTGTCCGGCGGTGAACTCGGCTATCGCAGCCAGCGTGCCAGCGCCGGCGGCACGGCCGGCAACTGGAGCGGACTGGGCGCCTACAGTCGCTTGCGCAGCGATGGCCCGCGTGCGCAGGGGCGCGGCGAATCCGATGCCTTCAGCGGCAAGCTGAGCTATCAGGGAGCGGCGGGAAGCTTGCGTCTCAATCTCAACGCGATCGACAACGAAAGCCTCGATCCCGGTGGGCTCAATGCCGGTGAAGTCCAGGCCGATCGCAGTCAGGCCGCACCCAATAACCTGCTCTACGACGCCGGCGAGACGATCCGGCAGCAGCGGGTGTCGGCCGCCTGGGATGCGCCGCTGTCGGAACAGGACAGCTATCGGCTCTGGCTGTACGCCGGCCAGCGGGAATTCGCCAATCGCCTGCCGTTCAGCAGCGGTGGCCAAAGCGCGTTCGACCGTGATTTCGGTGGTGCCGGCGCGCAATACATGCGGCGTAGCCAATGGTTCGGCCTGGCGCAGCAATGGAGTGTGGGGCTGGACCTGGAAGCGCAGCGCGACGACCGGCATCGCTATGACAACGGCGAGGGCGGTCTGCGCGGTGCCGAGACCCTGCATCAGCGCGAGAAGGCCGACGGCGCCGGTTTGTTTGGCGAAGGCGAGGTCGAGCTGGGCGGCGGATTCAGCGTCAGTGCCGGTGTCCGTTACGACCGACTCAAGCTGGCGGTCGACGACCGTTTCGAGTCGGACGGCGATGATGGCGGTAGCCGCACGCTGCACGAATGGAGCCTGGCGGGCGGACTCGAGTACGCGATTGCCAGCCAGCACCGTCTCTATCTGCGTCTCAGCGATTCCTTCGAATCACCGACGATCAATGAACTGGCCAACCCGGACGGCGGTGGCTTCAATCGCGATCTCCAAGCCGCGCATGCGCTCAATCGCGAACTCGGGTTCAAGGGCCGCGGCGGCGCATTCCGTTACGAGCTGGCGCTGTACAACATCGAACTCGACGACGAACTGCTGTCCTACGAAATCGAGGGCCAGTCCGGACGTACCTATTACCGCAACGCCGGTCGTTCGAGTCGCGATGGCGTCGAGGCCTCGCTGGACTGGCGTCTGTCGAGCGCCTGGCAGCTCAGTCTTGCCTATACCTGGTCGCGCAACCGCTTCGACGAATACACGCTGGACGGTGTCGACTACGCCGGCAACACCGTGCCCGGCCTGCCGCGTCATCAGGGCTTCGCCGAATTGGCCTGGGCGCACGGAATCTGGAGTGCGCGTGTCAACGTGGTCGCCTACGATCATTACGAGGCGGACGATGCCAATACCCAGCGCGCAAACGGCGTGGCGCTGAGCAATCTGCGTGTCGCCGCTAGCCTGCCGCTGAGCGATCTGCGCATCGAGCCCTACGCCGGTGTCGACAATCTGTTCGATCGCGAGTACTACGACAATCTGCGCATCAACGCCAGCTTCGGCCGCTACTACGAGCCGGGACCGGGACGCACGGTCTATGCAGGCATCAAACTGATTTACTGAGCGGCAGGCGGGCGGTCATTGCCGATGAGCGAAATCAAGTTCTCCAAGGAAGAAAAGGCCTTGATCGTGGCGCGGATTCAAGGCTATTTCGAGGAGGAAATGCAGCAGTCGATCGGCGGCTTCGATGCCGAATTCCTGCTGGATTTCTTTACCTCCGAAATCGGTTCGTACTTCTACAATCGCGGCCTCTACGACGCCCAGGCACTGTTGTCAGCAAGGCTGGAAGAGATCGGCGAGTCCATCTTCCAGCTTGAAAAGCGGACCCAATTCCTGCGTTAGCCGCGGCATTCGTCGCTACCAGCTGGCGCGGAATGAGGCCACCAGGCTGCGCAGCGGAATCTGCTGGGACACGTAGGTGTCCGCGTACACGCTGTTGTCGAATACCAGATCCTTGGCGCGTTTGTCGCTGAGGTTGGTGCCGGCCACGATGATGGCCCAGCGTTCGTCGCTGGGGCCGAACACCAGGCGCGAACCGATCAGGGTGTAGCCGCCCTGGCGGCTGTGCGCGTCGAGGTCGGAGGCCGAATACTGTTCGCCGCGATAGCTCAGGTCCACGCCCCAGCGCAGCGCGTAGGTTTCGCCGATCGGCAGCGTGAACAAGGGTGACAGCGCGGCCGTGAACTTCGGGGCGTTCGGCAGGGTGCAGCCGCTCAGGTCCTGGCGGCCGTCTCCGTCCGGAATGCCGCAGCTGTCGTTGCCGTCCTCGGCGGCGGGCGCATTGGGATAGCTGTCGTACTCGGCCTTGCCGTAGGCCATGGAAGTCGCCAGCGAGAACCAGGCGATCGACGGGCGCCAGTTGGCCTCGATCTCCACGCCTTGCAGGATCGCCTCGGCCGCGTTGTTGACCTCATAGGAGACGTTCACGAAGTCGACCACCTGCAGGTCCTCGACTTCGGTGCGGTAGGCGGTGAGGTTGAAGGTCAGCGAACGGTCGAACCAGCGGCTCTTGAAGCCGGCTTCGAACGAACTGGCGCGCTCCGGTTCGAATTCCAGATTGTCCGCGGATTCGGCGGTGGCGTTGAAGCCGCCGCCCTTGAAGCCGCGCGTCCAGGTGAGGAAGCTCATGAAGTCGTCGGACCACTCGTACTGCAACCCCAGCTTCGGCGAGAAGTCGGTTTCGTGTCGGTTCAGGGAGGTCGTGAAGGTATCGGCGCCGACCACCAGGCCGACCAGCCCCGGTCCCACCGTCTGCACGTCGAAATCCGCATCTTTGTCCTCCACGCCGTAGCGCAGGCCGACGATGGTGGCCAGGCGTTCGCCGAGATGCCAGGTCATCTGCCCGAACACCGCATGGCTCTCGCTGTCCTGCTCGAAGCCGCGCAGCAATTGATCGTTGATCGGGATGCCCGGCAGCGGTTGCAGGGCATCGAGCAGGCTGGCGATCAGGCCGGTGCCGGGAATGTCGCCGAGTCCGAGCGCATCGAACCCGGCGGCGCTCAGGGCAAAGCCGACCAGGTTGTCACCGGCGATCGTGTCGAGGTGGCTTTCAAGGTCCGAACGATAGCCGTAGACGCCGGTGACGAACTCGACATGCCCGCCCAGGCCGAACAGGGAGCCCGCCTCGCCGGCCGTGCGCAGTTCGATCGAGTCCTGGCTGAAGTCGTTGCGGAAGTCGGTGATGATCAAATCGGCGGGGCTCACGTCGATGTCGATGATCGTGGCGAGATCGAAGGCGGCGTGGCCGATCACGGCGGTGCTGGTCAATCCTTGCAGGCCGAGCACCGCGCCGTGATCGTATTCGATCAGGGCGCGAGACAGGTCGGAGGTGCGTTCGACGTAGCCCGGCACGTTCATCGCGGTCTGCGTATCGAGCGGATCGTCCTCGGTCTGCGGATCGTATTCGCGCGAATAGGCCAGCGCCGCCGGCGCCGCGTCGAACAACTGCCACGGCGGGTAATCCACGCTGGTGTCCGAGTACTGCGCGGACAGGCCGAGGGTCCAGCCGGAGCCCGGCGTCGCCATCAGCTTGAGGCGGCCGGCGCGCTGTTCGAGATTGCCTTCGGTGCGATTGAGCGTGGTGTTGTCGACCTCGCCGTCGCGGTCCCAGTACAGGCCGGACAGGCGCGCCGACAGCCAGTCTCCGAGCGGCACGCTGACGCCGGCCTCGACGCGCTTCTGGTCCGGATCGCCGATGCTGGCCAGCACATCGCCCGAAAAATACGGGGACGGTTCGGCGCTGAGAAAATTGATCACGCCGGCGATCGTGTTCTTGCCGAACAAGGTGCCCTGGCTACCACGCAGCACTTCGATGCGTTCCAGATCGAACAGCCCGTCGGCCACGAATTCCGGTCGGCCGAGCGCCACGTAGTCCACCGACAGGCCCACCGAGGGATCGAATCCGACATTGTCGGTTTCCGTCGCGAACCCGCGGATGCCGATCACCGGCGCCTGCGGATCGATGTCGATCTCCACGTTGGCGACGCGGTTTTCGAGATCGCCGGCGTCGAAGCTGCCGGCATCGCGCATGGCCTGGGTATCGACCACGCCGACCGAGACCGGAACGTCCTGGAGGTTCTGGACCTTCTTCTGCGCGGTGACGACGATTTCTTCGAGTTGCACCGGCGCGCGATTGTTGGTCGGACGCGTCGAGTCCGGTTCACCGTCCTCGGTCTGCACGTCCTGGGCGAGTGCCGGCATCGCGACCAGGCTCAGCAAAAGTGCGGCTGCGCCGTGGTGACGGAGGCGGGGCGAAAGCACGTACATGGTTATTCGGAGGTTATAGGATCCCGGACGCCATTAATGGCATGCCCACCGTGTCCGGACCATGACGATATCTGCCATTCGGATCCGGACGTGGGTTCGAAGCCATGAAGGCGGATAATGAGGCCATCGCCTTGTCTAGGAGTCCCATGTCCATTCCCCTGTCCGTGCTCGATCTGGCGCCCGTGCCGTCGGGCTCCACTGCATCCGAGTCCCTGCGTCGCACGGTGGATCTGGCGCGTCTGGCGGAGTCCCTGGGCTACGTCCGGCACTGGTTCGCCGAGCACCACAGCATGCCCAGTGTGGCCAGCGCCGCACCGGAAATCCTGATCGCGCATGTCGCTGCGGCCACCCGCCACATCCACGTGGGCTCCGGCGGCATCATGCTGCCGAACCATTCGCCGCTGAAGGTGGCCGAGACCTTTCGTACGCTGGCCGGCCTGCATCCGGGCCGCATCGACCTCGGCCTGGGCCGCGCGCCCGGCTCGGAGCCGGCCGCGAGCCGCGCCTTGCGCGCCTTCGAAGGCGAACAGTTTCCGGCGCTGCTGTCCGAGATGTGGGCCTATTGCCACGGCGGATTTCCGGAGGGCCATCCTTTCAGGAAGATTCGCGCGATGCCGGACGACGTACCGCTGCCGCCGATCTGGATTCTGGGCTCCAGCGGCGCCAGTGCGCGCATGGCCGGCGCCGCCGGCATGGGCTACAGCTTCGCCAGCCATTTCAGTCCGACACCGGCGGCGCCGGCGTTCCAGGCCTACAAGTCCTCATTCCAGCCGTCCGAGGCATTTGCGCGGCCGCACGCGATTCTGGGCGTGGCGGTGGTTTGCGCCGAGACCGAAGCCGAGGCCGAGCGCCAGGCCTCGACGATGGACCTGGCGTGGCTGCGTATTCGCCGCGGTGAGTTCCTGCCGCTGCCGAGCCCCGAGGAAGCGGCCGCCCATGCCTATACCGATTTCGAACGCGAGGCCGTGGCCGAGTACCGCCAGCGCACCATCGTTGGCACGCCGCCGCAGGTGCGCGCGGCGATCGAGTCCATGGCGACGGCCTGCGCAGCCGATGAAGTCATGATCGTCAGCAATCTGCACGATCCGGTGGCGCGTCTGCGCTCTTACGAGCTGGTCGCCTCGGCGTTTCTGGACTGAATCCAATGATCCGGCGCCGATATTCAGGGCCGGTTCGCAGCCCGGCACGCAAGCTGTGATGCACGGCGGCTGCCTTGCCAGCTTTGGCGATCTCGCAGCCGCACCCGACTGGACTCGATTCGGCGCGGCCCGAGCTTGCGCCACGGCTAACGCCCATGCCGCAAGCAGCACCCTGCACAATGAATCGCCTGCGGCATGGCCGTAGCCCTCAACCACCGCTCGCATTCGCGAGCGGGCGAGGGTCGGTCGGCATCACGCCGCGCGTGATTCACGCTAACGGAGGAGGCGCCCCATGGAACTCGTTCGCCCGATCCACCGGTGCTGCGGTCTCCGGGGGGGCCACCCGCAGCACTGATTCTGAAACCTGGGTCCGAAAGCCGGCTCGTGGACGGTTGCTGCTCAGAGCTCGTGCGAGGCCACGAGCCGGCCGGAGCGGTATTCGCCGATCCAGCGACGAACGCCCTTGGGGACCTCGTGCCGCCGCAATTTGTCGCGCGCATCGGACATCGAGAAGCAGCGCGCCAGCGTCTTGAGCGTGCCCTGCGGACCACAGGCATGCAGAAAGAAGGTGGTTTTCATCGTCGTCGTCCTTGGGTGATACCGGTCCATGAGGCGTAGCCGTCCCTGCGTCCGAACCGCTTCGGGGCGGACGCGAATCAAGCTGCGAGATGCTTCGATTCAAGCCTTTCGGCGCTGAATTGCTACTGAATTCCGACGGGCTCGGATGCCGCCTCAGCGCCGCCGTCCAGCGCTTGCGCGATCGCCAGCGCCAGCGGCCGGAGCACGGCCTCCGGCAAGGCCTCTTCCGCAGCGTTGTTGAGCGCCGACCATTCGGGATGTGCGCGCGCACGCAGCACCTGTCGGGCAACCGTCGGCGACGGCCAGCCGGCGGCGCTGCCGGTCCGCAGCTGCTCCTGGGCCGCGTGGCCGCGGCGCAGCAGGGCGCGCAGCAGCTGTGTCTGCCGGCCGGCCAGCACGGCCAGCGTGCCGGCCTCGATCACGAGCGTGTGATGTCCGCGCAGGCGATCCGAGATTTCCCGGCCCAACGGACCCGAGGCGCCCCAGACCGCGCCCAGCCCGGCTCCGATCAGGGCGGCCGCGCCCAGGCTCAGGCCGCCGGTGAAGGCATCGACGGTGAGACCCGCCATGCCGCCGGCGGCCGCCGCCGAACCGGTGCGCACCCCGAGGATGCGCATCGCCTCGGGGTCGAAGGGGTCGAGCTGCCAGCGGCCCTGCTGCAAGGGCAATTGCGGCGGTTCGTAGGCGTTCAGTTCGAAGCGGAACAGGCCCAGCAGCGTGTCGACGCAAATTTGTTCCGCAGCACGCACGCGCTCCTGCAAGCGCGCTCGGGCGGCGGGTTCGTCGCCGTCCGACGGCACGCTGAGACGCAGGCCGGCGACATTGACCAACAGTTCGGCGACGCTGCGGCTTGCTGCCAGGATCAGGGCATTTCGATCCTCGTCGCGTGAGGCGCCGAGGTGCTCCAGCTGGGACCTGCGAGATTCCAGAAGTACGCCCAGCTTCTCGAAAATCTCATGTTCGGCCTCGAAATCGAACAGCACGGTGTCGAAGCTGGCGATCACATGCAGACCCATGCGCGCCAGCTGGCTGCGCCATTGCCCGGGGTCGGCGTCCACGCTCGCCGTGAAGTTGAGCACCGGCAGCAGCGGCCGGCCACATTCGGCCAGTACCCGCAGTTCGTCCCGATGCTTGGCGAGCACCGGTTCGCGTGCGTCGATGACGTACAGTGCCGCCTCGCTGCGCAACAGCTGGCGCAGCACCTTGGCTTCCTGCTCGAAACGGCCCTGGTCGTGATCGCCGGCCAGAAAGACTTCGATGCGCGCCACCGGGTCGGCATGGCGGCCCGGCACGGTGTCGAGGAAGTCCGACAGCGCGCTGGCGTCTTCCAGCCCCGGCGTGTCGTAGAGCGCGACCAGCGCCTTGCCGTCGGCAAGCAGCGCCGCGCCCTGCACGTCGCGCGTGGTCGCGGCCCGGTCCGAGACCTCGCCGAAGCGGCTGTCGCGCGTCAGCGTGCGCAGCAGCGAGGTCTTGCCGGTGTTGGTGTGGCCGACCACGGCCAGTGACAGGGCATCGCTGCGGATCATGCGCTGATCCCGTCCTCGGACAAGGCGGGCAGGGCGCCTGTCGCGTCGGCGCACCAGGGCAGCACGCGATCCATGCCCGCGCGCGTGGCAAAGGCCTGCCATTCGTCGAGGCGGCGTTGCGTGGCTTCGTTGCCGCGTGCCTGCAGGCGTTCGAAGGCCGCGAGCACCAGAATCGCCGGAACCTGCGCCGCGTCGATCGCCTCGACCGCGAAGCGCTCGTTGCCGCGGTCCGGTGTGGCGGTGGCGCGTGCCACAAAGATCAGCCGGCCGGTTCGGGCTTGTGCGAGTTGATCCAACAATTGGCGGCCTTGCTCCGCGCTGTCGGCCATGCCGAGCCAGTGGCACTGCCACTGCGACTCGATCGCATCGACATCGTCCGGCGCCCATTCGAGCCCGAGTGCGAGGCGGCCTCGTCCATGCGCGGCACGGCCTGGCACACGCCGACGCGGCGCCGAGGGGCGCTCCGACGCCGGATCGACGACGCCGAGACCGACGTGATCCGGCAGCAGACGTGTGCGCAGGCGCGCATAGCCGGGTCGCGTCAGGTCACGGCCGATGTTCGACAGCGCGCGCATTGCCAGCGCCACGCAGGCCAGCAGCGCCAGCAGTCGCGGCAGCACGCCATAGACCACCAGGGCGGCGAGCAGCCATACGGCCCAGGCTTCGCGGGCACCGCTGTCCAGAGCCCCGTCCACGGGCAGGGTTTCGGGGCCGGTGGCACCGAGCAGCGCCGGGCCCAGCGACATCCAGCGCGCCCATTGCGCCAGTGCCTGCGGGCTCAGCAGAGTGGTTTCCCAGGCTAACTCGTAGGCGCGGACCGAGAGCAGCACCGCCAGTGTCAACAGCGCGCACACAGAAAACGCAAGCCAGGCGGCATGCACGACGGCGCCCAGCAGCCAGCGACCGCTGCTGCCGCCCGCCAGCAGGCGAATGGCGTCCAGCGCACTGCTGTCGGCTGGCTCGGCGGGCCCGGAACTCGCGAGGGCGTGTCGTTCCCAGCGGGTCCACAGTTGCCTGATCAGTCGGCCGAGACCCGGTGCGGCGCGGCTGGACCAGGGTTGTATCGCCAACCACAGCAGCAGGCTCAGCAGATTGAAACCCACCAGCACACAGACCAGCAGCGGCAGACTGACCGGCTGGCGGCTGCCCAGCGTGGTGCTGGCGGCGGCGATGCCGGCGATGCCGCTGAGCGTGAGGACGATGCCGACCAGCGCCAGCGCGCTGCGGCGCAGACGGCGCAGCGCGCGCAGGCGTGCGTCCGACCCGGGCAGGGCCTGGGCGCGGGTGGCGAGCCGCTGCGCGAAGTCGCCGCCGGCCGCGATCGCGCGGGCATCGGCGTCGGGCGTGTGGGGTGGATGGCCGGCGTTTTCTTCGCGCAGGCACACCAACTCCATAAGCAGGCGATCGCCGAGCCGGAGCGCGCCGGAGGGTGCTGTCGAGAGTACGGACATGTCGTGCGAATCATACGCAAACGCGGCTTCGCTTCCGGCGCTGTGGATGTGCCGCGCTCGTTTAATCGTCCGTGCTGCTGCGCAGCCGCTTGGTCCGACCGCGCCGGGTTTTTTCGTCCACGCGCTTGCGCCTGGCATTGGCGCTGGGCCGCGTCGCCTTGCGCACGCGCGGAACGCGCGTGGCCGCTTCGAGGATCAGGCGCAGCCGTTCCAGAGCGTGCTGGCGATTGCGTTCCTGGCTGCGCTCGGTCTGTGCCTTGATGATCAGCACGCCGTCCTGCGACAGGCGCCGATCCGGGCGGTCCAGCAGCCGTTGCTTGACCGCATCCGGCAGGCTGGAGGCCGGGATGTCGAAGCGCAGCTGTACCGCGCTGGAGGTGGTGTTGACGTGCTGTCCGCCCGCGCCCTGGGCGCGGATCGCGGTCCATTCGATCTCGCTCAGCGAGACCGAGACCGAACGGGTGATGACGAGCGTGGCGTCGGACACGGGAGGGCGCGAACGAGTCGGAAAGCATCGCGCGACCGCAGCAGCACTGCGAACGGCGGTCGCGCGAGGTCCGGATTGGTGGCTCAGGACGCCAAGCCGAGACCGAGCAGGACGTGCAGCACGATGTTGACGACAAAGCCGATCAGCACCACGACCACGGCACGCCAGGTCTGCGTGTAGTCCAGGGCCTGGCGCACGCCGACGATCATCGCCACCAGCATCCAGATGCTGACCACGAGCCCGATCAGACCGCCCAGGGATGGAATCGCGGTCAGGACCAGCAACACGCCCGGACTCTGCGCGAAGCCGGTGGTGCGCGCGATTTCGCCCCAATCCGAGCTGGTCTGGGCTTCCGGCAGCAGTTTGGTGCCGATCAGCCACACCAGGCCGGCCCAGACCGCCCAGCCGAGAATCGAGATCAGCACCGTCATGATCAGCAGGCCGATGCCGCCGACCGCGAGCGCGCCGATCCCGGACGCGATGGCCACGATCACGACCACGCCCAGCGCCTGGGCGGTCGCGCCGGTATCGGCTTCCACCTCTTCGAACGTGGGTACATCGAGCTTGGCCGCGCCAAGCATGCGTTGAGTGAAGCTTGCCATGTTCAGACTCCCTTGCCGGTTGCCATTATTGTTGGAGGGGATTCACTTATCGCGCAGGCATCGCCGCCGCGTCAAACGCGGCGCGTCTGCCCGCAGGTCAATCCGGACGACCCAGCCACTCCTCGCAGAACGGCGGCAGCTCGGTGCTCGGGCTGAATTGCGGCGGTCGCTTCTCGCGAAACGCCTGCACGCCTTCCTTGCCGTCACGGGTGCTGGTGTAGAACACTGCCAGGGAATCCACGCGATGCGCTTCCAGCGGATGCGGCTGCGCCGAGTTGCGCATCATCATCTGACGCGTCAGCGCGACCGCGACCGGAGAACGGTTCTGGGTGATGCGACGCGCCAGCGCGCAGGCTTCGTCGAGCAGTTGTTCGGGCGGCAGCACGGCCTTGAGCAGACCGCCATCGAGTGCCGTCTGGGCGTCGAGAATGTCCGCGCTGTAGGTCCATTCCAGGGCCTGGCTGAGCCCGACGATACGCGGCAGGAACCAGCTCGAACAGGCTTCCGGCACGATGCCGAGCCGGCCGAACACGAAGCCGATGCGGGCCTTGTCCGAGGCCAGCCGGAAGTCCATGGCCAGCGTCATGGTGGCGCCGATGCCGACCGCCGCGCCGTTGATCGCCGCAATGACAGGCTTGTTGCAATCGAAGATCGAGAGCGTGACGCGGCCGCCGGTGTCGCGCACGCCCTTGAAGATGGCAGGATCGTCGAGGCGCTCGCGCATGTCGGCGAGCGTGGGCTGCAGCGTTTCATCGAGGCCGAAGACATTGCCTTCGACCGACAGGTCCATTCCGGCGCAAAACGCCCGGCCGCTGCCGGTGACCACGATCGCGCGAATATCGTCGCGCGCGTTGACGCCAGTGAAGAAGTCGACGAGCTCGTTGGCCATCTCGACCGTGAAGGCGTTGAGTTGCCCGGGCCGATTCAGTTGCAATGTGGCGATGCCGGTGTCGTCGACATCCACGGACAGGGTGTTGTAGCGCATCGGGGGGCTCTCCAGAATGGGGACGCCACGATAGTCAGCGGGGAGCACAAGCGTCCACCTCGCGTGCTGACCCGAACAGTGGCTTCCACGGAGTTCTCGCGCATGCCCAGCCCCGCCTACCTGTTCGCGTCGATCGTCTTCAGCTCGATCGGCCTGGCCGCGTTTCTGTACGGCAAGAAGCAGGCGATGGCGCCGCCGCTGGTGGTCGGCGTGGCCTTGATGCTGGCGCCCTACTTCCTGCCGGGAACGGTCTGGTTGTGCGGCGTCAGCCTGGCGCTGCTCGGTGCGCTTTACTGGCTTCGCAGCTAGGACGGATCGGCGACTTCGCCTGCTTCCTCGGTTTGCTCGTCGGCGAGCCAGCCGCCCCCGAGCGCGCGGTACAGGTCGACCAGACTGGTCAGGCGCAGCAGGCGGGTTTGCAGCATCGACTGCTGCGCCTCGAACAGTGCGCGTTGCGCATCGAGGCGTTGCAGGCTGCTGTCGACGCCGCTGCGGTAGCGAAGTTCGCTGAGTTCCATGCGTCGCTGCGTGGCTTCGAGCAAGTCGGCCTGGGCGGCCAGCTCTTCGTCCAGCGTGGATCGTGCAGCCAGACCGTCCGCAACCTCGCGGAAGGCCGTCTGGATGGCCTTTTCGTATTCCGCCACGGCGATGTTTTCGCGTAGGCGCGCAAGGTCGAGATTGGCGCGATTGCGGCCGGCATCGAAGATCGGCAGCGTGATCTGCGGCATGAACGACCATGACTCGGTGCCCGAGTCGAACAGTCCATCGAATTCGCTGCTGCTTGTGCCGTAGCTGCCGGTCAGGCTGATGCGCGGGAAGAATGCGGCGCGCGCCGCACCGATGCTGGCATTGGCCGCGCGCAGGGACTGTTCGGCGGCGAGGATGTCGGGACGTCGCTCGATCAGCTCGGACGGCAGCCCGGCAGGGACGTCCGCGATCAGCGCCTGCTGCCCCAGGGGCAACGGCGGTGGCAGACGGTCCTCGGGGATCGGCTGGCCGATCAGCAGCGTCAGTGAATTGCGCGCCTGAGCTTGCTCGCGCTTCGCCGCGGCGAGTTGCGCGCGCGCCGTGGCATGCAGCGTCTGGGCCTCCCGCAGTTCCAGTTCGGAGCCAACGCCGGCGTCGAAGCGCAGCTGCGCCAGGTGCAGGCTTTCGGCGCGCGTGTCCAGCGTGCCGAGGACGATGTCCATCCGCTCGGCCGCCGAGCGTTCGTTGAGGTAGGCCGTGGCGACGGCGGCGATCAGCGAAATCTGCGCGCCGCGACGAGCCTGTTCGGTTGCCAGGTATTCGGCCAGCGCAGCATCGCGCAGGCTGCGCACGCGGCCGAACAGATCGAGTTCGTAGGCGGAGACGCCGAGCCCGACCGAGTACTGTTCGTAGATCCCACCGCCACCGGTAGTCGCGCCGGTGCTGGACGCGGTGCCGTCCGGAACGCGCTGGCGCGTGCCCTGGGCATCGGCATTAACCGTGGGCAGGCGATCGGCACGCTGAATACGAAACTGCGCGCGCGCCGCCTCCACATTCAGAATCGCCTGACGCAGATCGCGATTGTTGTCCAGTGCGATGTCCATCAGGCCACGCAGGCGCGCGTCGCCGAAGAATTGCTGCCATGGAATCTCGGAGGCACGGCGATCGCCGGCAGCGGCGACGGCGCCATCGCCGGATTCCGCGGTCTCCGTTTCGATATAGCTGCCCGCAATCGGCGCCTGCGGGCGTTCGTATCTCGGTGCCATGGAACAGCCCGCGAGCAGGGCGATGGCGGTCGCGGCGAGCACGCGGCGCAGCGACACTGTGGGTGCGTTGGGGCTCATGAACGGGGCTCCTGTGCCGCCAGCTGCGGGTTTGCATCCGGATCGTTTGGCTTGGCCCCGAAGATCTTGTTGACGGCGACGAAGAACACCGGCACCAGGAAGATCGCCAGTACCGTGGCGGCGATGATGCCGCCGAGCACGCCGACGCCGACGGCGCGCTGGCTCGCCGAGCTGGCGCCGCTTGCGATCGCCAGCGGCAGTACACCGAAGCCGAAGGCCAGCGAGGTCATCAGGATCGGCCGGAAGCGCAGGCGTGCAGCCTCCACGGTGGAGTCGTACACGCTGCGGCCTTCGGCGTGCAAGTCCTTGGCGAACTCCACGATCAGGATCGCGTTCTTGGCCGACAGGCCGATGATGGTGACCAGGCCGACCTTGAAGAACACGTCGTTGGGCATGCCGGTCAGGGTCACGGCAACCACCGCGCCGAGCACGCCCAGCGGCACCACCAGGATCACCGACAACGGGATCGCCCAGCTTTCGTAGAGGGCGGCCAGCACCAGGAACACGACCAGCACCGACAGGCCGAGCAGCATCGGTGCCTGTGCGCCGGATTGCTTTTCCTGCAGCGATTGACCGGTCCACTCGAAGCCGTAGCCGACGCTGAGCGTACCGGCGAGCCGTTCCATGGTGTCCATGGCTTCGCCACTGCTGACACCCGGCAGGCCCTCACCGGAAATATTGATGGACGGGTAGCCGTTGTAGCGGGTCATGAGGACCGGTCCGAACGTCCATTTCGTGGTGGCGAAGGCGGACATCGGCACCATGTCGCCACGGCTGTTGCCCACGTCCAGGCGCAGGATGTCCTCGGGTGACATGCGCCAGTCCGATTCCGCCTGAATCACCACCCGCTGCATGCGGCCTTCGTTGGGGAAGTCGTTGATGATGGCCGAGCCCAGGGCGAAGGACAGCGTCTGGTTGATGTCGCCGAAGGACACCCCCAGGGCGCTCGCCGCATCGCGATCGATCTGCACTTCGAGCTGGGCCGAGTCGGGCAGGGCGGTCACGCGCAGCGTTCTCGGGTTGATCTTGCCGCTGCGCTGGGCATTGGCCATCAGGGTCTCGCTGGCCTGCTTGAGCGCGGCGTAGCCCTGGCCGGAACGATCCTGCAAACGGAACTCGAAACCGCTGCTGGTGCCCATCCCCTGAATCGCCGGCGGCACGATCGACAGCACCTGGGCGCCCTTGATCTCCGAATTCATCAGCAGATCGTCGATGCCGCGAGCGGCGATCGCCGTCGCCGATTGCTCGTCGTCACGTTCCGACCAGTCGAGCAGCTTCACGAAGGAAATCGCAGCATTGGGGCCGGTGCCGGAGAAGCTGAAGCCGCTGATCATGACTTGCCTGCCGATGGCCTGCTGGGTCGGCGTGAGCTGGCTGCGCAGCGCCTCGACGCGCGCCTCGTCGCCGTCGGCGCGGGCCCGGGCAATCTTTTCGCGCATCTCCGGTGGCCCCAGGTAGTAGTTCTCCACCTGTCGCGATACCGCTTCGGTACGGTTGGCGCTGGCGTTTGGTGGCAGCTGGATATCCACGAGTACCGTTCCCTGGTCCTCGACCGGAAGAAATGAGCCCGGTAGGCGCAGGAACAGGAAGCCCGTCATCGCGACGATGACCGCGAATACCGCCATGAAGCGCCACGGCCGGGTGATGGCCCGCGCCACGCCTTTCTCGTAGTGCAGCGTGGTGCGCTCGAAACTGCGATTGAACCCGTTGAAGAAGCGGTCAACGATACCCATCGGACCGCGGCGGATGTCGCGGACGTGGTCGCTGCCGTGAGTCGCCGGCTTGAGCAGGGTGGCGCACAGCGCCGGTGTCAGCGACAGCGCCAGAAAGCCCGAAAACATGATGGACACGGCCATCGACACCGAGAACTGCCGGTAGATCACGCCGACCGAGCCGGACATGAAGGCCAGCGGCAGGAACACCGCCGTCAGCACCAGGGTGATGCCGACCACCGCGCCGGTAATCTGCTGCATGGCCTTGCGCGCGGCGGCGCGCGGCGTCTGCTCGCCATCGACCATGATGCGTTCGGTGTTTTCCACGACGATGATCGCGTCGTCCACCAGGATGCCGATGGCCAGCACCATGCCGAACATGGTCAGCACGTTGATCGAAAAGCCCAGCACCATCAGCACGCTGATCATGCCCAGCAGCGCGATCGGTACCACGATGGTCGGAATCAGCGTGTAGCGGAAGTTCTGCAAGAACAGGTACATCACCAGGAATACCAGCACCATCGCCTCCACCAGCGTGTGCAGCACCTTTTCGATGGAGATCTCGATGAACGGCGAGGTGTCGTGAGGCACCTCGGCGTAGACGCCGGGCGGGAAGTACTTCGACAGCTCGTCGAGTTTGGCACGCACCGCCTTGGCCGTGGCCAGCGCATTGGCGCCGGGTGCGAGCTGCACGCCGAAAGCCGCCGCGTCCTTGCCGTTGACCCAGGAATTGAACTGATAGGTCTGGGCGCCGACCTCTACCCGCGCAACATCGCGCAGCCGCACGATCGAACCGTCCTGGGTGCTGCGCAGGATGATCTTGCCGAACTCCTCCGGTGTCGAAAGCTGGCCCTTGACGGTGACGGTGGCGGTGATCTGCTGTGTCGGCGTGGACGGTTTGTCGCCGAGCGTACCGGCGGAAACCTGCGCGTTCTGCGCGGAAATCGCGTTGTAGACATCCGCTGGCGTCAGCTCCAGGCCAGTCAGCCTGGCCGGGTCGATCCACACCCGCAGCGCGCGTTCCGGCGCGAACAGCTGTGCCTTGCCGACGCCGGGAACGCGCCGCACCTCGTTGATGACATTGCGAGTGACATAGTCGCCGAGCGCGATGTACTCGTAGTTCGGGTTGTCCGACAACAGTGCACCGACCATGAGAAAGCCGGCGTTGGCCTTCTCCACCTGCAGGCCCTGTTCGAGCACCTGTTGCGGCAGGCGCGATTCCACCCGGCTGATACGGTTCTGAACCTCGACCTGCGCCAGGTCCGGATCGGTGCCCGACTTGAAGGTGGCGGTGATCACGGCGCGGCCCGAGGACGAACTCGTGGACGAGTAGTAGATCATGCCGACCGCGCCGTTGAGCTCCTGTTCCACCAGGCTGGTCACACTCTGGTCGAGCTGCTCGGCCGAGGCGCCGGGGTACAGTGCGGTGATCTCGATGCTCGGCGGCGCGACTTCCGGATACTGCGCCACCGGCAGCTTGGGAATCGCGAGCACGCCGAACAGGATGATGAACAGGGCCACCACCCAGGCGAAGATCGGGCGATCGATGAAAAAATTGGGCATGGGTCGGTTCTCGGCTTCAGTTTCCGCGCGTGTCGGGGGGCTGCCGTACAGCGAATGGCAGGTGCACGATCACTGCTTCGAGTCGTCGTTCTTGGCGTTGGGTGGTGTTGCGCCTTTCGGGGATTCACCGGGTTTGATCGGGGTTTCCGGTTGCCAGGGCCGGGGCGCGACTGCGGAGCCCGGCTTGGCGTGCTGGAGGCCTTCGACGATGAGCTTGTCGCCCTGCTTGAGACCTTGCTCCACGATCCAGCGATCGCCCACGGTATTGCCGAGTTCGACCACGATTTGCTCGGCCTTGTAGCCCGGTTTTCCGTCGCCGCCGGCCGGCACCACCAGGCTCACCAGGGCCTGGCCGGCGCTGTTGCGCTGAATCGCCTGCTGCGGGACGGTGATCGCGTTTTCGGAGACCGCCTGCTCGATGCGGACGCGAACATAGGCGCCCGGCAGCAGTTCCCCGTCCGGATTGGGGAACAGGCCGCGCAGCGACACCTGGGCGGTATCGGGATCCACGCTGACATCGGAGAACAGCAGCTTGCCGCCATGCGGGTATTCCTCGCCGTGGTCGGTGACCAGGCGCACCTGCGCCGCCTCGCGGCCCACGCGCTTGATCTTGCCGGCCTCGAAGCGACGGCGCAGGTCGTTGAGGTCCGCGGCGGACTGGGTGAAGTCCGCATAGATCGGGTCGAGCTGGCGGATGGTGGCCAGCAGCGTGGCTTCGCCTTCGCCGACCAGCGCGCCTTCGGTGACCAGCGCGCGGCCGATACGGCCGGAAATGGGCGCCTTGACCGAAGCGTAGTCCAGATTGATGCGTGCAGTGTCGAGATTGGCCCGGGCCGCATCCACTTGCGCCTGAGTCTGTTTCTGCGCGGCGACCGCATCGTCGTATTCCTGCCGGCTGACGGCATTGGAGTCGATCAGCGTTGCGTAGCGCTTGGCCAGCGCCTGCGCCTGGAAGGCATCGGCCTGGGCCTGCGCCAGGGCCGCCCTGGCGTTGTTGTAGGCGGCTCGCAGCGGCGCCGGATCGATCTGGAACAACACCTGATCGGCCTTGACCTCGCTGCCCTCTTCGAACTTGCGTTCCAGCACGATGCCGGACACCCGCGCCCGCACCTGGGCGACGCGCGTCGGCGACAGGCGGCCCGGCAGTTCGTTGATGATCGGCACCGGCCCGGCTTTCACCGTGACGATGCCGACTTTTGCCGGCGGGGGAGGAGCATGCTCCTCCCCCGTACCGCAGGCGGCAAGCAGCAAGCCCAGGCTGGCCGCGAATGACAGGCAATAAAGGCGCGAAAGCGTGGCCATGGCGATAGATCGGTCCGGGGCGAAAAAGTGGGAACAAAACAGGCCAAGCTCGCGGACGAACAATGGGACGCCGTGCGCAGGGAAATTGACCAGGCCGCTAATTTACAAACATTCGCGGATGTTTGTAAACAGGCAAGTCAATCAACTAGAGTATCAGCGCTTATCTCTTGCGTTGTGCAGGAAATTCCGATGGCCCTGGGGGGCGTGTCCGGAAAAGGTTTTTTGGCGGAATTAGCGCCTCAGCTCGGAGGGGACGTAGGCTCGTATGGCCAGGCGAACGAAAGAAGAGGCGATTCAGACTCGCGAATCGATACTCGACGCGGCCGAAGACGTCTTTCGCGAAAAGGGAGTGTCGCGCAGCAGCCTTGAAGAGGTGGCACGCAGGGCCGGTTGTACGCGCGGCGCGGTCTACTGGCACTTCGCCAACAAGCGCGAGCTATTGCTCGCGATGTGCCGGCGCATGGACGCGACGATTGCGATTCATCGTGAACAGATGCAGAGAGCGGCGGTGGACGATCCGATCGGCGCTTTACGCAACTTCTTGCGATACATCGTCGGCGATCTGCTGCGCGATCCGCATGCGCGCAAGGTGCTGGACATCATCTATCACCGCTGCGAATACGTGGACGAGATGCGCGAGTTCACGGAAATTCTGGACAACGAGTTCGATTCCAAGCATCAGGAGATCGAGCAGCTGTTCACTTGCGGACAGGCGCGCGGCCAGATCCGCCCTGATCTGCCGCCCAAACTCTGTGCCAAGATGACGCACTCCCTGCTTGGCGGCATCCTGCATGACAGCTTGCAGGACGCCGGCCCCAACCGCCGTTTCGCGGCTTTCAGCAATATGCAGGTGGTGGACTTTCTGTTCGAAAGCCTCGGCTACCGGGCGGCCGCTGCATAAAATATCGATTCGTGATCGATATGGCCACGCTGAAAGCGCCACGGGCGGCCGAGCGGTTTGCTTTTTTGACGCCGCGCTAACGGCCATGCCGCCAAGCGGCACCCCGCAGTATGAATCTGCTGCGGCATGGCCGTTGCCCTCACCCACCGCTCGCATTCACGAGCGGCCCCCCTCTCCCGCAGGCGGGCGAGGGTAGCTCGGCATCACGCCGCGCGTGATTCACGTTAAGGCGATTCACCCGCCGAGACGGTTGCCGCGGTAGATCACATGGCGGGACGCGGTCTTTGCCTTGGCTTCGTCGGTCCGGCTCTGTTCCGCCGGAGCACCCCGATACCAGGCGGTGGCCGCTGCGTCGCGGCGGGCCTTGGATTTTTCGACATGAAGGCGCGACTGGGCCCGGCCGACCGCAGCCCTGAGCGCGTCCATCAGGGCTGTAGGGCGGATCGGCCGCGAGAAATCGGCATCGCTGCAGCACGTGCGGTTGCTGGTGTAGCGGATCACCGCACGCTCGTCCTCTGGCCAATGCCCGGTGACGACGTCGACGATGCTGATGTCGGCGGCGGCGGTCGTCCATTCGAGTTCGGCTGTCAGGGCGTGGGCCGCGATGTTGACGGCCGAGACGATCGCCGAGCGTTCGGACTCCGGCACGCCGAGGAAACTGATCGTCAGTATGGCCATCTGCGTTCCATGGGGTTTGACATTCCTTGGCCAGCAATAAGGGTGCCATGCGCATGTGTGGCCAAAAAAAAGGCCGCTCGTCGGAACGGCGGCCCCGCGGCAGGTGTTGGTTGCGGTTCAGCCTTTGAGCATCGCCTTCTTCAGATCGGCCTGGACCGGATGTTCACCCAACCAGATCTTCAGCAGCGCGGAGGACAGATCAGCCCCCTGAACCGCGTCAAGCTTGCGGTCCTCGAAGACAATGCCGGTGCTGCCATCGGCGGCGAAATCGAGCTTGAGTTCGTCACCTTCCTCCACCGAGCCCACCTCACGGAACAGGCTATCGAGTTCTTCGAGCTTGGGTTGCAGCGCGGTCAGCTCATCCTCGCTGAGGTTCTTTTCGACCCCTTCGTGAAACGCACCCATGAGGGTGTCGGCGCTGAGGCTGCGCTTCATCACCAGCGTGACGCGGCGCGGTTCCTGGGCATCGATCACCGCTGCGGCGTCGCTGGTTTTCCGGGGTAGGTAAAGGGCTGCGACATAGACGTCGGCGATGATGTACTTCTTGCGCAGGCCTGCACCGTTGAGTACAAGTTCGGTGCCGTCCACGCTGGCCGTGTCCTTGATGTCCACACCGGCCACCTTGGCGGCGAAGGCGCTGGTCGCCACACCGACGATGGCGAAAGCCATGATCAGTTTTTTCATGGTCCGTTCCTCAAGATCGCATCGAGAAGTCGACGGTCACTGTAGATCAGGCAAGCTGAATACCGGCGGACCGTCGCACGGTGCGGCGCAGAGAGTACGGGCAGGCTATCGTGTACCCGCCATGAATGCATTTGAATTACGGACCGAGCGGCTGCTGATTCGTGCCTGGAGCAAGGATGATCGCGCCGGCTTTTCCCGCCTGGTCTCCGATCCGAAAATCTGCAAATGATGCGCTTCATCAACGGCGGGCAGCCGATGAGCGAGGCGCTCAGCGAGCACTTTCTGTCGCGCCAGCAACGCAGTCTTGCGCACACCGGAACCTGTATCGGCGCGATGCTGCAGGTCGACACCGGCGAGCTGATCGGCGTCGCCGGAATGCAAGCTTTGGACCGTGTGGCGCGCCTCGATCTGGCGAGGTGGGTGTCGCCGGCCCACTGGCGCCGTGGCTACGCGATCGAGGCCGCCGTGGCGGTCTGTCGCGATGCCTTCGAACGCTTGCGCCAGCCCTTGTGTTCGCTGCGATCGATCGCGAAAACACCGCATCCCGGGCCGTTGCGCGCAAGCTGGGCATGCGCTTCGAGTCGGCCGTCGTCGCCAGCGACCATGCATCGTGGCGCTTGCCATCGCCGATCGATGTGTACAGCCTGCGGCCCGCGCAACGCTTCATTTCAGCCCCCATGAAGGAACAGCCCCCGAATCCTCATGTCGACCGAACTTGATATCGAATTCGTGCGTACGCAATTCCCCGCGTTCGCCGAACCCAGCCTCGCAGGCTCCGCCTTCTTCGAGAATGCCGGTGGCTCCTACGCCTGCCGCCAGGTGATCGATCGCCTTGGCGAGTACTACCGGCGCTTGAAGGTTCAGCCGCATGGCGGCTACGCAGCGTCCCGTGAGGCGGGGCAGTGGATGGATCAGGCCTACGAACGGCTCGCACCGTATCTCGGCGTGCCGCCCGACTGGCTGCACTTCGGCCCGTCGACCTCGCAGAACACCTACGTGCTGGCTCAGGCTGCGCGCAAGCGCCTGCGACGCGGTGACGAGATCATCGTCAGCCAGCAGGACCATGAAGCCAATGGCGGTGTCTGGCGGCAACTGTCTGATGACGGTGTGGTGGTCCGCGATTGGAACGTGGACCCGCGCAGCGGCCGCCTGGACCCTGCGGTGCTGGCGACGCTGATCACGCCGCGCACGCGGCTGCTGGCGTTTCCGCATTGCTCGAACATCGTGGCCGAGATCAATCCGGTGCGGGCGATCGTGGCGCAGGCCCGCGCTGCCGGTGTGTGGACCGTGGTCGACGCCGTGTCCTATGCCGGTCATGGTTTTGCGGATCTTGCGGAGCTGGATGCCGACGCCTATCTGTTGTCGATGTACAAGACCTTCGGTCCGCATCAGGGGCTGATGGCGCTGCGCCCGGCGTTCCTGGACTGGCTCGGCAATGAAGGCCACTACTTCAACGCCCAGCAGCCTCGCAGACGCATGGTGCCGGCAGGGCCCGATCATGCGCAGGTCGCGGCGGCGGCCGGTGTCGCCGAGTATTTCGACGCGCTGGATGCGCACCATTATCCCTCGGCCGACCCCGCGCACCGCGCACCGCGCATTCGGGCCTTGCTGAGGGCTGCCGAACGGCCACTGCTGCAGAAACTGCTGGATGCGGTGAAGGATCGCCCGGCACTGCGCCTGCTCGGGCCGGCGGATGCGGCGCGGCGCGCAGCGACCGTGGCGCTTCAGGTGACCAGCGGTTCGCCGGCCGATGTGGTCGCCAAGCTCGCCGAACGCGGAATCATGGCCGGCGCCGGACACTTCTATTCGGTGCGTCTGCTCGAAGCGATGGGTCTTGCGCCCGATCCCGGCGTGCTGAGACTGTCGTTCGTGCACTACACCAGCGCGGCCGACGTCGATCGGCTGATCGACGCCCTGAACATCGTGCTGCCGCGCTGAGTACCCGATGGCGCGGCTTCGGACGGGCGCAGGCTTTTCAGTACATCTCGATCGCGACTGCGACCGCTTCGCCGCCACCGATGCACAGCGAGGCGATACCGCGGCGGCCGCCGGTCTTGCGCAACGCGCCGATCAGCGTGGTCAGGATGCGCGCGCCACTGGCGCCGATCGGATGGCCCAGCGCGCAGGCGCCGCCGTGGATGTTGACGATGTCGTGCGGCAATTCGTGCTCCTTCATCGCTGCCATCGTGACCACTGCGAACGCCTCGTTGATCTCCCACAGGTCGACATCGCCGACGGTCCAGCCGATCCGCTCCAGCAGGGCGCTGATCGCGTACACCGGCGCGATCGTGAATTCCGAAGGCAGACGCGCATGCGAGGCGTGGCCGACGATCCGTGCGAGCGGCGCAATACCGCGCTTTTCGGATTCCGACTGGCTCATCAGCACCACGGCTGCGGCGCCGTCCGAGATCGAACTGGCATTGGCGGCGGTGACGGTGCCCCCCTTTTCGAACGCCGGCTTGAGCAGCGGGATCTTGTCCGGGCGCGCCTTGCCGGGTTGCTCGTCGTGACGGATCGTGGTCGATCCGCCTCGGCCGGGCACCTCAACCGGGGTGGTCTCGAAATCGAAGCTACCGTCCTGATTGGCGGCCAGGGCGCGGCGCAGGGACTCGATCGCGAAGGCGTCCTGATCCTCGCGGGTGTACTCGTAGCGTTCAACGGCACGTTCGGCGAACACGCCCATCGGCGTGTGCCTCTGATAGGCGTCTTCGAGTCCGTCCAATGCCATGTGGTCGTAGACGGTGTTGTGGCCGTAGCGATAGCCGGCACGGGCACGCGCCAGCAGATACGGGGCGTTGCTCATGCTTTCCATGCCGCCGGCCACCATCACCCCGGCCGTGCCGGCCTTGATCAGGTCATGCGACAGCATCACGGCCTTGAGCCCCGAACCGCACATCTTGCTGATCTGCGTGGCGCCGGCGCTGTCCGGAAGACCGGCGCCGCGCGCAGCCTGGCGCGCGGGCGCCTGTCCCAGGCCTGCGATCAGGCAGCAGCCGAAGATCACTTCTTCGATGGCCTCCGGCTTCAATCCGGACCGTTCTACGGCCGCTCGAATCGCGCTCGCGCCCAGTTGCGGCGCGCTCAACGGGGCCAATTCCCCGAGCATGCCGCCCATGGGCGTGCGCGCGACGGAGGTGATGACGATGGAGCCAGGGTCTGACATGGGGGAATCTCCCGGACATTGCGGATGCGGTTTGTCCATTATGCCATTACGCCGCATCCGAGCGCGGTCAAAGCTGCCCGAAAACACGGTGTGACGCAGGGGTTCGGGATAAACTGCGCGGCTTTCTGCACAGCCTTCGCGACGGCATACCCACATGGCGATCTTCACGCATCCCGAATTCGACGGACATGAACTGGTGGCCTTCCACCGCGACGAGAGGAGCGGCTTGTCTGCGATCATCGCGGTTCACAACAGCAATCTCGGCAAGGCCCTGGGCGGCTGCCGGATGTGGCCCTATGCCTCGGAGGCCGAGGCGATCACCGACGTGCTGCGGCTGTCTCGTGGCATGACCTACAAGGCGGCGCTGGCCAATCTGCCGCAAGGCGGCGGCAAGAGCGTGATCATCGGTGATCCGCGTCGTGACAAGACACCGCAGATGATGCGCGCGATGGGGCAGTTCGTGGAGTCGCTCGCCGGGCGGTACTACATTGCCGAGGATTCCGGCACCAGCGTCGCGGACATCCATGAAATGGCGGGCGTTACCCGTTATGTCGGCGGGCTTGCCGATGCGCGTGCACAGGCCGAAGGCCGTACCGGCGATCCGTCCCCGGCCACGGCCTACGGTGTATTCGTCGGACTCAAGGCGGCGGTTCGCCATCGCCTCGGTCGCGACGATCTGGCAGACCTGCACGTCGCGATCCAAGGTGTCGGCAACGTCGGCTATCGTCTGGCGCGACATCTGCACGAAGCCGGGGCGCGCCTCACCGTCACCGACCTCCACGCGCCGCATGTGCAGCGCTGCATCGATGAATTCGGAGCGGTATCGGTCGGCATGGACGAGATCCATGCCGTCGATGCCGAGGTGTTTGCTCCTTGCGCGCTGGGCGCGATTCTCAACGACACCACGATTCCGCAGCTCAGGCCCCGCATCGTCGCGGGCGCCGCCAACAATCAGCTGGCGCGCCCTGCGCATGATGCGGAACTGAAGGCGCGCGGTGTTCTTTACGCGCCGGACTACGTCATCAACGCTGGCGGCATCATCGACATCTACTACGAAGGCGAGGCTTATCGCTGGGATACGGTCCGACAGCACCTCGACCGGATCGGCGACACCCTGCGCACGATTTTCGAGCGTGCCGAGCTCGAAAGTGGCGCCACCGGCGCCATCGCGGATCTGCTGGCCGAAGAGCGTTTCAAGCGCGTCTGACGGCCATGCCGCGAGCGGCACCTCGCACAATGAATCGCCTGCGGCATGGCTGTTCCCCTCACCGACCGCTCGCATTCGCGAACGGCCCCCTCTCCCGCAGGCGGGCGAGGGCAGGTGGCATCACGCGGCGCGTGATTCACGTCATGCGGTAGGGTTCGCGGCGCTTTCCGCCTCGGCTTGCTTCACCAGCGCACCGGTGTTCATGAGATATTTTCTTACAAATGCGCGCGACGTCGGGCATACGGATTGCGTGCTTACACGGCATTGTATTGATAAGGGGGAAGGTTCCCGCCCGGGAACCGACACTCGAGCTGGGGGATCAGCAACCGAAATCGCGTCGCTCCACAGTAGGGCGTGCGCCGATGTTGCCGGTCGAGAAACGCCCATGCGGGCAACGATGACAATCTCGAGAGTGAGCGTCGAATGCGTAAATTCCTGACAGCCGGGGCCTGTGTCCTGTTTTCGGCTGGTGCCGCGTCCGCTGCAACGTCCAAGCCCAACTACGATGCCTGGCTAGACACTGCGCCTCGTGTGGGGACGTTCGGCGGCACTTTCGATTCAGTGCACACCCAGGCACGTCATGAGCGTGTCCAGCTGCGCAAGCGTCTCGGCTATCAGTCCAGTTTCGAACCGCGCAATGCGCGGGCCAGCTTTCTGTGGCTCACGTCTCAGGAGAGCCGCGTTCCGGCGGGCATCGGTTTGATCGAGGCGTCCGACCGTGCCGAATATGCGGCGCGCGATGCTCTGCGTCACGTCGCGGCGGATCTGGCCGTCGACCGCAGCATGTTGGATGCAGCGGTTTTGAACGATGCGCAGGATATGGGGCGTGGTGCAGTCATCGCCCGATTCGGGCAGCGCTACAACGGTGTCGAGGTCTTTGCGCGCAATCTCGCCGTGGCGATGCGCGGCGACTACAGTCCGGTGGCGGTGGCTGGCTATTTCGCGTCGATGCCCAAGAGTGCACCTGCGGCGTTTGCGATGGCGGCGGCCGATGTGGTCGCGCCCGCTTTGGCGGATCTCAGTGATGGCCGCCTGCAGTTGGCAGGCGTGCCGGTTTCCGGCGGCATGGTCAATGGCTACGAGTTGTTCACGCCGCAATTGGCCAACGGCGCCGACTATCGGTTCACGCGCCCGGTCCGCGTTCGCAAGGTCTATTACGCGGTCAACGACGAGCTGATTCCGGCGTGGTATCTGGAACTGTTCGGTGAGGTCGGCGACGGCCACAATCAGGACGCGTACAGCTATGTGATCAGTGCGGTCGATGGTGCCGTACTGTTCCGCAAGAACCTGATGGAGGATGCAGCCTTCTCCTATCGTGTATTCGCGGACACCGATGGGCTGTATCGTCCGTTTGACGGTCCGCTCGGAAATGAGCGCGCCCCGCTTGCGATTCCTGATCCCGATGTGAAGCCGGAGCGCGTTCCGGCCGAGGCTGCGCTGGTGACCCTGCAATCCGGACCGATTGCCAGTGGTGACCCCTGGTTGTCGCCTTCGGCGGTCGAAACCCGTGGCAACAACGTGGACGCCTACATCGACCGCTCATCGCCGGACGGCTTTACCGCGGACAGCAACGACTTTCGTGCGGCGCTGACCGAAAACGGAGATTTCGACTACGCCATTATCGCCGATGCTGACCCAGATGATTTGGAGGCGCAGGCCGGGGCCGCCGTCAATCTGTTCTACGTCAACAATTGGCTGCATGACTGGTGGTATGGCAACGGCTTCGATGAAGTCGCCGGAAACGCCCAGCTCAGCAACTACGGTCGTGGTGGCATCGAGGGCGATCCGATCCTGGCGGAAGGCCAGGACTATTCGGGTACCAATAACGCCAACATGTCGACGCCGGCCGACGGCGGCAATCCGCGCATGCAGATGTTCCTGTGGAGCGGTCTGCTCAAAGGCACGTTCGAGGTGCTTTCGCCTGCGCTCGGCGAGTTTCCGTTTCAGGTCGCCAATTTCGGCCCGGTGGATTTCGCGGTCCAGAATCAGCTTGTCGTTTTCGACGACGACACCATCGGCGAGGACCCCGATTCCGGGGCGCTGGGCACCGAAACCGACGGCTGCGAGGCAGCCGTCAACGCAGCCCAGTTGAAAGGCAAGATCGCGGTGATCGACCGAGGCCTGTGTGCGTTCACTGAGAAAGTGCAGAACGCCCAAGCCGCTGGCGCCGTGGCGGCCCTGATCGTGGACAATATCGATGAGCCGCCCATCGCGATGGGCGGCGGTCCGGCCCGGACGATCCGCATACCGGCGATGCTGACAACGCTGACGGCCGGAACCGCGATTCGCTCGGCGCTCGTTGATGGTCCGGTAACCGCGCTGATGGTGCGCGAGCTGAGCCCCATGATCGACGGCACGATTGATTTCCAGATCGTCGGACATGAGTGGTTCCACTACGTCAGCAACCGACTTGTGGGCAATGCCTCCGGCCTGAGCAACGCCCAGGGCCGCGGAATGGGCGAGGGCTGGAGCGACTTCAGCGCGATGATTCTGACGGTGCGCGACTCCGATCTGGCGGTGCCGTCCAATCTCGGTTACGCAGGCGTCTACGGCATGGCGAGCTATGTGGTGGACGATCCGTACTTCGGCATCCGTCGCGCCCCGTATTCGACTGATTTCAGCTACAACCCGCTGACGTTCAAGCACATCGAAGACGGTGTGCCATTGCCTGTTACCGCGCCCTTGGCGTTCGGGGCCGACGGTGCCAGTAATGCCGAGGTCCACAACAGCGGGGAAATCTGGACGAACGTGCTGTGGGAAGGCTACGCAGGCCTGCTCAACTCTGGACGCTACAGCTACGTCGACGCGCAGGAGCTGATGAAGGACTACGTGATCGGCGGACTCAAGATGACCCCGAACGCACCGACATTCCTGGAAGCGCGCGACGGCATTCTGGCCGTGGCGGCGGCCACGTCCGAGGCGGATTTCGAAACGCTCGCAATCGCCTTCGCCAGGCGTGGTATGGGTGTCGGCGCGGTGGCGCCCGATCGTGGCGACGATACCAATAGTGGTGTGGTCGAGAGTTTCATTGCGCTCGGCAACACGCTGGCGATTGAGGGCACCAGCCTGGACATGAGCGAGGAGGACGGTGTCTACGGCTACTGTGATACCGACGATCTGCTGGATCAGGATGAAGCCGGCACGCTCTGGGTGACCCTGAGCACCGACGGCAATGTCGATCTGAGCGAGGGCGTCACGGCGACCGTGTCGGCCCCCGGCATTTCGTTCTACGACGGCGACCAGATCAGCTTCCCACCGGCGGAATTGGGCGAGACCACCTCGGGTTCGGTGCCGCTCAAGCTGATGACGTCCGATAGCGGCGAATTCAAGACCATCATCTTGACCTTGGCCGACCCGAATCCGGATGACGGTGTCACGATCCTTCCGGACAGCCTCAGCTTCCAGATGCAGGTCGATATCGACTTGACCCGGACCCGTACGCTGGACGATTTCGAACAGCCGACGGCGAGTGAGCGCGATTGGAGCACAATCTTCACCGGTGGTGGCAGCGACTGGACGCTGACGGATGACTTCGTCGACAGTTTCGGCAGTGCGATGTACTACATTCCCGACAACGGGACGACCAGCGACGCTTCACTGGTCACGCCACCGATTATGGTCGGAGACGGCAGCTTCGGCATCGGGTTCGATCATTACTACGCTTTCGAACTCAACCAGAGTGGCACCACAGTGCGTGGCTACGACGGTGGCGTGATCGAAATCAGCGTCAATGGTGGTGCCTGGACCGATGTATTCGATGCCGGCGCCGTGGTCACCCAGGGTGACGGCTACAATGGAACCCTTCGCAGCCCCAGCCGACCGGCTTTCGTTGGCGAGATCAATGACGTCGAAACGGCCGAGCATGTCGAGATCGATTTCGGCACCGCCCTGGTCGCGACCAGCGTGCGGCTGCGTTTCCGCCAGCTAACTGACGCTGGTGTCGGCGCCTTCGGCTGGTTGGTCGACAACGTCGGCGTGATCGGGGCCTCCGCAGCGCCGTTCCTCGAAGTGCTGCCGGATGACGGTGTCTGCGTGAACCGCGCGCCGTATGCCGTAGCGCCGGCGGATTTCTCTGCGCCGGAACGTTCGGACGGCAGTGCCGAACAGGCAAGGATCACGCTGGCCGGTTCGGTCAATGATCTGGACGAGGGGCAGCCGATCAGCTTCAAGTGGGTGCAGACCGCTGGCCCGACGGTGAGCCTGAACGGGGCGAACCAGGCGACGGCTAGTTTTGTGGCGCCGGAGCTCGACGACGATGTGGAGCTGACGTTCGCGCTGACGGTGAACGACGGCAGCCTGCAGTCCTCGGATTCGGTCACGGCGACCGTGACCAATGTGGAGACGCCGCCGACTGTCCTGGTCGAAAGCTTCTCGGCACCGGAGCGCGCGGACGGGGCCAGTTCGCAGGCGATGATCTCGATCACGGGAACGGCTACCGATCCGGACGGAACCGCGGGGCTCAGCTATGCCTGGTCGCAAACCGGCGGCCCCACGGTTGAGCTGGACGGTGCCGCTTCGAATACGGCGAGCTTCGTGGCACCGCAGGTCGATCTCGACACACCGATGACGTTCCTGCTGACTGCGACTGACCGCAGTGGCCTGAGCGGTACCGGTGAAATGACCGTGACCGTGCTCAACGTCGAGTCGCCGCCCACTGCGATCGCGCCCGAAGACTTCTCGGCGCCGGAACGCGCAAGCGTAGCGGCGGCGGGCAGGGCTGGGCCTGTCAACAAGGCAACGCAGGCGACAATCACGCTGGACGGTGATGGCACCGATCCGGACGGTGACGAACTGAGCTACGCCTGGACGCAGACCGGCGGACCGACCGCCGGGCTGATCGACACCGATTCCGAGGACGCCAGTTTTGTCGCACCGGCCGTCACGGCCGACACGCCGCTCACGTTTGTTCTGACGGTGAGCGACGGCACCAGCGAGCACGCGGATGAGGTCGTGGTCACGATCCTCAACGTCAACGCCGCGCCGGTGGCTGTCGCTGCGGTGGTCGGTGAGGGCTTCGAAGTCGGCGACACCGTCACGCTGGATGGCAGTGGTTCGAGCGATCCCGACGACGAGGCCTTCGTCTATGCCTGGACTCAGACTGATGGCCCCGAGGTGACGCTGTCGGACGCCTCGGCGGCCATGCCGACATTCGTGGCGGCCTCGGCCGGAACCTATGGTTTCAGCCTGAGCGTGACAGACGAGGAAGGCGCCAGCAGCACCGCGACCACAACGCTGACCGTCGCAGCCGCACCGGCGCCTCCGCCGGTGGACAACGGCGGCGGTGGTGATGGCGGTGCCTTCGGCCTGGTCACGCTGGCCGGTCTGGCGGCCCTGCTGGCACTGCGTCGCCGTCGGGTATTCGGTCACAGCCTGCGCTGAGTGGCTCGATACACTGTGTGGGCGCCCGCTGCCTGTGTGGGCGCCCGCTGCGGAGTACTGCTTCGTCCGGGCCGGTGATCAATTCGCTTGGTCGATGAAGAACTACATCACGCCGGCCGAGGTCTGGGCCGATCCGTACGTCGAATGTCTCGGGCGGGTGCGGACACCACTGATCGAGTCGCGTGTCGCCGATGCCGTCCCGGCGCCGGTCAGCTCGAAAGCTGCCGCATAACGGCCTATTCGCAGGTCCAGCGGTACGGGCCCAGCTGCGGGCTGGAAAGCTCGACGGTATCGCCCGGCTTGAGCGGACCTACGCCGGCCGGGGTGCCGGTGAAGATCACATCGCCGGGCTGCAGTGCCCAGGACTGCGACAGGATGTTGATCAGTCGGAATACCGGATACAGCATCAGCGAGGTATCGCCGCGCTGGCGCACTTCGCGATTGACCCTGCATTCGAACTGCAGGTTCTGCAGGTCCTGGTTGTTGTACGGGCGAAAGTTGCCGAGTGGGGCCGAGCCGTCGAATGACTTGGCCAGTTCCCAAGGCTGGCCGCTCTTCTTCAGCTCCCTTTGCAGGTCGCGCAGCGTAAGGTCCAGGCCCAGCGTGATGCCTGCGATCCACTCGTAAGCCGACTCTACCGGAACGTCGAAGCCACCGCCGGTGACCGACACCACCAATTCGGCCTCGTGATGGGTTTCGCCGCGCCCGCGCGGCAGGCGAATCGGCTCGCCAGGCGCGACCAGCGCCGAAACCGGTTTCATGAACACCACGCAGCCGGAGTCCGGCGAATTGCCGAGTTCTTCGATGTGCGCGGCGTAGTTGCGTCCGATGCAGAAGATGCGACCGATATCGTCGTTCATGCAGACAGCATGCTGGAAGTCGCGCGCCAAGGCCAGAACCGGTTCAGCCAAATTGGCGCCGTTTCAAACGCGTTCGTCGGGTGGTGCTGCCTTCGATCTGGAATCCGGCGATCGCGACATGCCGGCGGTGACCACGAAGCGCATTGCGTCTTCGAAGCTCATGTCGACGCGCATCAGGCAGCGCCGTGGAATGAACGCCGTATAGCCACCGATCTGGTAGCTCATCGGCATGTAGACCGCCACTTCGTCTTCCTCGCTGTGTGGAAACTGCAGCGAGGAAAAATCCTCGATCGTGACGAAGCCCAGCAGCTTCATCGGCAGGCCCGGCCATTGCACCATCACGACCTTGTCGAACTGCTGTTGACCGGTCTTGGAGAACAGGCCGGTCAGATCGCGCACGGCGCCATAGACCGTCTTGATCAGCGGAATGCGTTCGAACCAGTGTTCGAACCATTTGACGAACTCACGGAAGAAGAACGCCCGCATCAGGAATCCGACGGCGAGCACCAGCAACAGGCCCACGAACAGACCCATGCCGCGCCAGTAGGCGCCGGTGGGCAGAATCAGTCGCAGGATTTCGCCGAGCATGGATTCGATCATGCCGACCAGCCAGAACACCACGGCGATCGTGATCATGATCGGCAGCACGGCGATCAGACCACTGAGAAAGGTCTTGAGAAGTTTTTGCACTGCCGAAAGTCCCTGTGGTCCGGGCGGCATATTGTCGCCGCATGGCGTGATGCTACCGCCCGATGACTGAATCGTGCATGGACGGGGCCGGCGGGTGACTTGTCCGAATGTAGCGGCCCGCTTAGAATTCGCTGTGATCGAAATCTGACCACGGTCGGATTTCGCCAGAATTTCGCAGCACCCAGGCAAAAACCATATTTATGAATCCGATGCAGCAGCTCGTCGTCGTACTCGTAGCGGTCGTCGTTATCGACGCGCCCTAGGGGACGAGCACGCTCATCAAAACCCCCGCCGGCGCAAATGCCGGCGGGGGTTTTTTGTTGTCGCCCGTACCGGTTGAACGTCCGGCGGTTTCTTCGCAAGGAACCGGCAATGAGACTCACAGGCGCAGAACTGATCATCGGCTTTCTCGAACGGCGCGGCACTGGCGTCGTCGTCGGCATTCCCGGTGGGACCGTACTGCCGTTGTATCGCGCGCTGGCTGATTCCCGGCTGCGTCACGTACTGGCACGGCACGAGCAAGGGGCGGCCTTCGTCGCCCAGGGCCTGGCCCGCATCTCCGGCCGGGCCGGCGTGTGCTTCGCCACCTCCGGCCCGGGCATGACCAACCTGGTCACTGCGCTGGCCGATGCCAAGGCCGATTCGATTCCGCTGGTGTGCATCACCGGGCAGGTGCCGCGCGCCCTGATCGGTACGGATGCCTTCCAGGAGATGCCGACCGGCCGCATCGTCGAATCGATCACCAAGGCCTGCTTTGAGGTGCGCAACAGCGCCGATCTGCCGGACCTGCTGGTCGAGGCGTTCCGTCTCGCGGAAAGCGGACGTCCGGGACCGGTGGTGCTCGACGTGCCCAAGGACGTGCAGGCCGAGTCGATCGAGCTTGCCGACTGGCCGGATGCCGCTGCCCCGCAGCCGGTGGCAGGCATCGATGGGCTCGCCATCGAGCATGCGGTGCGAATGATCGCGGCAGCGCAGCGTCCGGTGTTGTACCTCGGCGGCGGCGTCACCCAGGCGCGGGCCCAGGCCGCCGCGCAGGCCCTGGCCGAGCGGGCGGGGCTGCCGACCACCGCCACGCTGATGGCGCTCGGCAGCCTGCCGCCGGATCATCCGCTGGCCTTGGGCATGCTCGGCATGCACGGCGCGCGCTATACCAATCTGGTGCTGGATGAATGCGATCTGCTGATCGCGATCGGCGCCCGCTTCGATGATCGAGCGACCGGTCGGCTCGACCGTTTCTGTGCCAGGGCGCGGGTGATCCATATCGACGCCGACCCGCGTGAACTCGGTAAGCTGCGACGCCCTGAACTGGCGATTCACGCCGATGCCGGCGTCGCCCTGCGTGCGTTGGCCGAAGCGGTGACGCCGGCGCTGCGCCCGGAATGGCTGGCGCGCGTCGGTGAACTGCGACGTGCCTATCCCTTGCCGCTGCCGGGGCTCGACGATGTGCGGCGTCCGTACGGCCTGATTCGTGCGGTGGCCGATGTCGTCGGGCCGCAGGCCGCGATCACCACCGACGTGGGCCAGCACCAGATGTGGGTCGCGCAGAGCTACCCGTTCACGCGTGCGGATCGCTGGCTCAGCTCGGGTGGGCTCGGAACCATGGGCTTCGGCCTGCCGGCCGCGATCGGCGCCGCGCTGGCGAGGCCGGACGCCCCGGTGGTCTGCTTTACCGGCGATGGCAGTCTGCTGATGAACATCCAGGAACTGGGCACGCTCGCCGAACTCGGCCTGGACGTGAAGGTCGTGGTGCTCGACAACGCGGCGCTGGGCTTGGTGCACCAGCAGCAGCGTCTGTTCTACGAATCCCGCCACGCCGGTGCACACTACGCGCGACCCGCCGATTTCTGCGCGATTGCCGAAGGTTTCGGGGTCTCCGCCTGTGATCTCGGCGTCGCCGCCAATGCCGCCCACGCCCGCAAAGGCCTGATCGCTGCCCTGCGTGCACCCGGCCCGCAGCTGATACGGGCACCGGTCGCGGTCGAGGAAATGGTATTGCCGATGGTGGCGCCCGGCGCCGGCAATACCGAAGTCGTCGAAACCCCATGTTGGGAGGCTGAATCATGAGTGCTTACGGGACCGAGCCGGGGGCGCCGACGAATGATGGCAACCCTGGCGAGACGAGCGAACTTCCGCAGCCGGAGGATTTGGGCTTCGGCCGTTATCTGGGCGCGCATCTGGTGCTTGCCGAACACGATGGCGCGCGATGGTCCGCGCCAGGCCTGCTGCCGCGCCAGGCCTTGTGCGTGCCGGTCGCCAGCGCAGGCGTGCAGTACGGGCTGTCGGTGTTCGAAGGGCTCAAGGCCTACCGCGGCGCCGACGGGGGGGTGCATCTGTTCCGCCCGCAGGCGCACGCGCACCGCTTCGCGGCCAGTGCCGCGCGGCTCGGACTGCCGGCGGTCGATGAAGCTCTTTTTGTCGAAAGCTGCGCCATGGCCGTGGACGCGCATCGCAAGCTGTTGCCGCCGTACGGACGGGGCTCGCTGTACCTTCGGCCCACGATTCACGCAGACGAGGAATTCCTGGGCCTGCGGCGCGCGCAGCGGCACCGCTACAGCGTGGTCGTCAGTGCCTGTTCCGATCCGGCGATGAAGCGGCTCAGGCTCTGGGCGGAGCCGCATCTGATCCGCGCTGCCGTCGGCGGGTTGGGCGCGGCCAAGACCGGCGCCAACTATGCCGCCGGACTGGCCGGCCTGATGCATGCGCAGGCGAAAGCTTATGACGACGTCGTATGGCTGGACGCGGCGACGCACACTCGGCTCGGCGAAGCCGGCAGTATGAATCTGTTCGTGCGCATCGGTTCGCGTCTGCTGACGCCGCCCCTGGACGGTTGCATTCTGGCCGGCATCACGCGCGACAGCCTGTTGCAGATGGCGCGCCGGGCGAGACTCGATGCCGTCGAATGTGAAATCAGTCTTGACGATCTGGCGATCGCGCAGCAGCGCGGCGAACTAGGCGGGGCATTCGGTTGCGGCACGGCCGCGCGCATCGTCGCCATCGATGAAATCGGGGATTCCACGCGATGCATCCGTTTTTCAGCGCAGGACGCGTGCGTGTCCAGACTCTGCGCGGCGCTCAAGGACGTGCAGGAGGGTGGTACGAGCGATTGGCCGCAATGGCGTTACGGACTATTCGGCTGAGTCCGAGGAGGCTTCCGCAAGCACGCCGGCGATGGCGGCCAGGGCCTGGGCGTTATAGAGCAGTCCCATGTGGCTGCCATGAACCTCGATGTTGCGCGTGTTCTCGGCCGGCTCCTCAAGTGAGCACTGCCAGGCGACGAGGCCGTCCGTCTTGGTGTGGATGGCCACGCATGGCACCGGTGGCGCGACGACGCGTCGGCGAAAGCCTTCAAGATCGGTCTTGAGCGGCTTGCCGAGATTGGCCAGGCGGAACAGGGTGTTGAGGTTGTTCGCTTCCGGATCGCCGTTGATGGGACTGCCCAGGGTGATGACGCGACGCACGCATTCCGGCTGATGGCGGGCCATTTCGCGCGCGAAGACGCCACCCAGGCTCCAGCCGATCAGAGTGGTCTTGTCCTCGTAGTGATCGCGCAGTTCGCGCAGCTCGGCCGTGAGAGCCTGCTTCACGCGGGGGCGCATGCCCACGTTGACGCCCTGGTTCCAGCCGAATACCGAGTAGCCCAGGCGTCGCAGCGCCAAGCGCAGCGGTGCCGTGTTCAGGTCGCTGGCGCCGAAGCCGGGAACAATCATGATCGGCTGCCCTTTGCCACGTGGCAGATTCTCCACGGACAGGCTGGTGGCGACGAAGCGCGGCAATTCCATGAACACCCGCAGCTCCAGCAACAGCAAGGCCAGTGACGGCGCGGCAATCGGCTCCTCCATGGAAGCTATGGGCATGCGTCCTCCAGACTTTTTTGCACAGCGCCGAGTGTATCCGTCGACGCCGGCGATGGGTACGCAGTGGCAAGGCCCTCAGATCGAAAACCCATTCGGGCGCAGCGCGTCGAAGTGGCCGATCCGCTGTTCCAATCGGTCCAGCACCTCCACCTCGCCGCACAGCGCATCGGCACCTTGTTCAAGGCGCTCGGCGCGCGACTCGATGCGGGTTTCGACTTCCGATTCGACATGTGCGGCGCGGGCCTCCACGTCGTCCGTGTCGAACAGCGCGGCCACCACCAGATCGGCCACACCGTGGCCGAGAGAGCGCCCGAGTGCTGCGACGATTTCCTCGATGCGGGCTTGCAACTGCGTGTCATCCTCGCCGTCGAGGGTTCCCGGTGCCAGGTGGTCATGACCGAAATGAGCATCGAGCGCGGTACGCAGCGCGGCATACCGTTCGGAATCGAGCGTGAGTTCGTCGGGATCATCGCCCGCCAGCATGCCGTGTTTGCGGTAAGGTCCGCGAGGGGCCGCGCCAGCAATACTGCAAGCGGCGGGCCATACTTAATTCCAGTAAAATCATGCACATACAATAATTTCTTGGAAGTCAAAAGCTGATTTTTTCCAAACACTGCATGAAACCGCGATCAATCGGCGATGTTCCCCAAATGCCTGATGTGGGTGGACGCCGTGGGCGGCGCAGTGGCCCCGTTCTTGCTCGCTCTGCCATTTCACGCCGCTGCGGTTTCGCAAGGATCTGAATGGATATCGCAATCATCGGCGCCAATGGCGACGTCGGTCGCGCCCTGGCGGTCCAGATCGTGGCGCGCAAGCTGCTGTCGCCGCGCCAGCGCCTGCAACTGGTCGGCCGGCGTGGCGGCGCCTCGGCCCAGGCCCTGTTCGGGCTGCGCGCCGATTTGTACGACGCCTATGCCGAAATCACGCCGGAAATCGATGTCGCCCTGGCCCCCGAGGAAGTCGCCGCCGACCTCATCCTGTTCACGGCCGGCGCCACCGCGCCGACTTCCGGGCGTCAGATGGTCAGTCGCCTGGAGCTTGCGCGGATCAATGCCGAGGTCGTGCAAAGCTACGCCAGCGTGCTGGCGCAACGCGGCCATGGTCAGGAACTGGTGGTGATGGTGACCAATCCGGTGGAACTCGGGGTGGAGGTGTTCGCGCGCCATCTCGGCGCGGCGCGCGTGATCGGCATGGGCGCCTATCAGGACAGCATGCGTCTGCGCCGCGAAATCGCCGCCGATCTGGGTGTGCGGCGTCAACGCATCTCGGCCTACATGCTCGGCGAGCACGGCGACGCGCTGGTGCCGATCCTCAGCAAGTTGTGGATCTATGCTTACGACGAAGCCGAGGTCGGCGTGGTGCGGGAGCGCCTGATCGGCGGCCGTGCGCCCGGCGATTTTGCGATTGCACTGACGCGCGAGAAGATGCACCTGAAGGAACTCGTCGGTGCCGGCGAGGTAGAGGCCGCCTTCCGTTACGCCGAAGCCATGGCGCCGGACCTGCGCGCCGTGCTGTTGCCGCTGGTGACGCATATCTCCACCGCCAAGACCGCGATCTCTACCGCCGCGGTCACCGCTGAATTGTGCGAACAGTTGCTCGGCGGCGGGCAGAGCGTGATCCCGGCTCAGGTCCGCTTGGCCGAGGACGACTGGGACGGTCCGGCTGGTGTGCTCGGCGTGCCCGTGGTCTGCGATCTGCGCGGCTGGTCCCAGGTCACTGACCTGGAACTGAATGATCAGGAGCGTTCGGATCTGTTCGGTTCGGCGCGCATCATTCAGCAGCAGCTCAAGGAGTGGCTCAAATGAGCGAGGCCGTGTCGCTGCAGGATGTGGTGTATCTGTGCGAGGTCGCCGAACGGCCCGGCGTGGTCCACTCGATCGCCGCGGTGTTCGCGCATCGCGGCCTGTCGATCAAGGCGCTGGTGGCCGACACCAGCCACTCTTTGCCACGCATTCTCGTCGCATTTCGCGGCACCGTGCGGCAGTGCCGCATGGTCGAGCAGGTGCTGAGACGGCTGCATCACGTCCATGGCGTTCGTACCTTTCCAATCGATGCGCCCGAATTGCGCGCACTGGCGATCTGCCGCACGCAGGGCGAACTGCCGGTACTGCCGGGCGTACGTGAGCAATCGCTCGGCGATACCAGCCTGTTGTCGGGAACCTACGGCGCGGTCGAACTGGCGATCAAGCAGCTTCTGGAGCAGGGGCTCGTCAGCGACGTGTCGCGCACCTTCGTTGCCCTGTAAGCGCTACGCGCCCTGGATGAACTCGATCTTGTAGCCGTCCGGATCCTCGACGAAGGCGATCACGGTGCTGCCGTGTTTCATCGGCCCCGCTTCACGCGTGACCTTGCCGCCGCGCGCCCGAACCCGGTCGCAGGCTGTGGCTGCATCATCCACCGAGACGGCGATGTGGCCGTAGGCGTCGCCAAGCTGATAATCGCGCTGACCCCAGTTATACGTCAGTTCGATTTCGGCACCGTTCGGGTCCGACTCGAAGCCCAGGAACGCCAGGGTGAATTCACCACCCGGAAAATCCTTGCGGCTGCGCAACTGCATGCCGAGTACATCCTGGTAGAACGCGATCGAGCGATCGAGATCGCCCACGCGCAGCATGGTATGAAGAATTCGCATGTAGGACTCCGAACTGAGATGTCGCGCCGGTATCGAGCCGGCGCAGGGAACCAAATCGATGGTGCGCATTCTAAGGCGAGCTCTACTCCCGCAGCTGCGCACAGCTCTCGCATTTGTCACATTTGTCACATGCGGAAGCTTTTGCCGGGACGCAGACTCGGCTACTCTTCCCAGTATCGGCCTAAATCAGGCCGGGGGGGCGCGCCACCCGGCATGACCAACGCGCTGCCATCGCGCACTGTCTCTATTGTGTCTATCGAGAATCCTGATGACTGATGTGGTACGGGGCTTCGCCAACAGCCCTCTGAACTGGCCCGCCATCATAATGTTCGGCCTGACCCATGGCCTCGTGCTGACGCTGCTGCCGTGGTACGCGCTGACACATGATTTCAGCCTGGCCGCCTGGATCGGCGCCGCCTTTTTCATGGGCGCCACCGGTATGTCGATCACCGCCGGTTATCACCGCCTGTGGTCACACCGCGCTTACGAAGCCCACTGGCTGGTGCGCCTGCCGCTGATGCTGTTCGGAGCAATGTCGCTGCAGAACAGCACCCTGATCTGGGCATCGCTGCACCGCGTGCACCACAAGAACGTGGACCACGTCGACCTTGATCCGTATTCGATCCGGCGCGGCTTCTGGTTCGCGCACATGGGCTGGATGCTGCGTGACTATCCCAGCGCCGAGCTGGACCTGTCGAATGTGCGGGATCTCGAAAAGGATCCTTTGCTCGCATTCCAGCACAAGCACTACCTTGGTCTGGCCCTGTTCATGAACATCGGCATGCCACTGCTGGTCGGTGCCGCCTTCGGCGATGCCTGGGGCTTCCTGCTGTTGGGCGGCCTGCTGCGCATCGTGCTGAACCATCACTTCACGTTCTTCATCAATTCCGCCGCGCACTGGTGGGGCCGCCGGCCGTACACCATCGAGAATTCGGCGCGTGACAACGACCTGATCTCGCTGGTGACCTTCGGCGAGGGCTATCACAACTATCACCACCTGTTTCAATGGGACTACCGCAACGGCATTCGCTGGTGGCAGTTCGATCCCACGAAATGGCTGATCTACGGCTGTTCGACGCTGGGGCTGGCCTGGAACCTCAAGCGCGTGCCGGAATTCCTGGTACAGCGCGCCATGCTGGAGCGACAGTTCGCCGAAGCCCGGCTGGACCTTGAAGGCTGCAACCACCATCCGACCCGTCTGCAGGCGCTGCAGACCCTGTTGCAACATGAGGTCGAAGCCTTCGGTGCGATCATGGGCGAATGGCGTTCGCTGCAGACCGATCGCTTCGAGGCGGCGCGCAAACAGATCGCGGATACCTGGGAGAACAGCGAAGTCCGCCGTCGTCTGGCGCATCTGGAAGAGTCCCTGCGCACGCAGCGCAAACGCGTCAGATTGTTGCGGCTTCAATCAGTATGAAGCTGTGGCGCCTGGATGGATGAAAAAAACGCCGGCGTCAAGCCGGCGTTTTTTGTGGGTGCGCTCTGGAACCCTCAGCGAATCTCGGCCACGAACTGCGCTTCCACTTCGTCGTCGATGGCAATGTCCATGTGATAAAGCCCCGGCGCGAACGGCATTTCGGTGCCATAGCGCGTGACCGGCTGTCCGAGCATTTCCGCCGCCAGCGGCTCGGCCGGAATCTCGAAGCCGGCACCCGGAGACGGCGACAGCCTGCGCGCGTCGATGTGGATCGAGCGCGGCGTCACGGCCTGAGCACCGCGAGTCACCATCGCCGAGACATGCCGCACCGGGCGCCCATCATCACTGGCGGCGTCTGTCGGCGCGATCAGCAGGTTGACCCCGAGTTCGGGAGCGCCTCGCTGTTTCGGGGCGCGGGCGGACGGCCGGGCCGGCGCGAACAGCGACAGCCCTTGTGCGTCGAGGTAATGACGCGGAATCCGTAAACGGAGCATGCCTGTGCCTCCGGTTGTCGTTATCGAAGCAGGGAAGACTCTCCTCCAAGCCTATCCCTGCCAGCTGAACCTGCACCGACCCGTCGTTGCCTACCGGAGTTCGGGTTCGGCCGATCCTCTCAGTATTTTACCGAACAGCCATACGGTCGCGTCTGTGCCTGGCTGACTGGCTTGCCGGCCATTGCCTCGTCCAGCGCCAGCTTGACGTAGGGCGTCGCCTTTTCGATGTCCTGCGGATTGGCGGATGGGATGCTGTCGATGCCGCCGGCGTAGATCAGCGTGCCCTTGGGATCGATGACGTACATGTGTGGCGTGGTCTTGGCGCCGTATTCGCGACCGACATTGCCGCCAGGATCGAGCAGCACCGCAGTCGGTGCGGCCTCACGTTCCACGGTCAGCGCATTGGCCTCGGCACCGCCGACATGGCCTTGTTCGCCGGGGGCGGAGGAGATGATCGACAGCCAGGCGACATCCTTGGCGGTGTATTCCTTCTGCAGGGACTGAATGTTGCCGCTGCCGTAGTGTTTGCGAACGAACGGGCAGCCGTCGTTGGTCCATTCCAGTACCACATACCGGCCTTCGAAACCGGAAAGGCTGCGGCTCGTGCCATTGCTGTCCGGCAGCGAGAAATCCGGGGCGGCCGCGCCGACATCGGCGACGGCCTGGGCGGCGCCGCTCGCGCTCAGAATCACGGCTGCCAGGACTAAGCGGAGCGTCTGATTGATGCTGTACATGATCCGGCTCCAAAAAATGTGCGGACTCAGGACGAGGCTGCACCGGCTTGCAGTGAATCGATGATGATGTCGGGGCTCAGCAGCTGCGGCAGCACTTCGGCTTCGCCACCGTTGCGGAACAGCAGGTACAGCGGCACGCCGCTGCGGCCGTAGCGTTCCAGCATCTCGGTGATCAGAGGATCGGACCGTGTCCAGTCCCCTTTGAGATAAACCACCGCGTCGCTGGCGAAGGCCTGTTTGACGCGACTGCTGGACAGCGCCACCCGTTCATTGACCTTGCAGGTGATGCACCAGTCCGCGGTGAAATTCACGAACACGGTCTGACCGGAATCGCGGGCGGCGCTGAGCCGCTCCGGGGAATAGGCCTGCCATTCGGCGTGCTGCTCGGCGCCGGCCTGGGACGGTGGCGACACCGTGCGCACCAGCGGATGCGCGAGCACCGCGATGGCACCAGCGGCCGCGGCCAGTTTGAATACCAGCGCCATCGGTCCGGGCCGATGCCACAGCCATGCGACGAAGGCGACCAGCACCAAACCGATTCCGGCCAGCGCCATGCCGCTGCGGTCGGTCAATCCACCGAGAACCCACAGCAGCCAGACCACCGTCAGATACAGCGGAAAGGCCATGAACTGCTTGAACGACTCCATCCATGCGCCGGGACGCGGCAGCAGGCGCGCGAGTGCCGGCACCAGTCCGATCAGCAGGAACGGCGAGGCCAGGCCCAGGCCCAGCGCCAGGAAGACGGTCAGCGCCATCGCCGGTGGCTGCGTCAAGGCGTAGCCCAGTGCCACGCCCATGAAGGGTGCCGAGCAGGGGCTGGCCACCACCACCGCCAGCACGCCGGTGAAGAACGAGCCGCGCAGGCCGCCACGCGTGGTCAGGGACTGACCCACGCCCATCCAGCGCGTCCCGAAGTGGACGAGGCCCGACAACGACAGCGCCATTGCGAAGAACAGGTAGGCCAGTGCCGCGACGAACAGCGGTTGCTGGAGCTGAAACCCCCAGCCGACGGCATCACCGCCGCCACGCAGTCCGAGCAGTACGCCGGCCAGTATCGCGAAGCAGATCAGGACGCCCCCGGTATAGGCCAGCGAGTGGCGTAGATGTCCGCCACGATCCTCATCTGATTCGAGCAGCGAAACCGCCTTGATCGACAGCACCGGGAATACGCAGGGCATCAGGTTCAGGACCAGGCCGCCGAGAAACGCGAAAACCAGGCCGGTGAAAAGGCCCAGGGTGCTGGCATCGATCGGTCTTGCGTCCGTGCCGTCGGGCACCGCCTCGCCTGCTGCACTGTGGCCGTTGATCGCGGCCTCGACCGGCGCAACGCTGCCCGGTGTGGCACGGATGCGATATGCGTGGGCCGGTTCGCCATCGTGGATCACCAGCACGCCTTCGATCGGTTGCGGCGCCTCGACGAAATAATCGCTGAGCGTCTGGCTCCAGCGCAGGGTGTCGCCGCCATCGCGGGCAAAGCGTTGCGGTGCCGCGTGGTTGACCAAGTCGTTGGCGAACGGAAAGAAATCGACCTCGGTGTCGGCGGCGACGGTGATGCCGTCCACGGCGACCGAGATGTCAGGGCCGCTCACCGTGAACCGGGCGGGCCAGTCCACGTCGACCGGCAACTGAGCGCGGGACTGCACGAAGAACGATGCCCAGATCGGATCGGGTGTATTGGCGTCCGAATGTGTTGGCACTTCCAGCGACAGTTCGGTATCGCCGGGGATGCAGATGTCGCGGCACACCAGCCAGCTGGCGCGGGCCTGAAGTTCCACCGGCTTGCCGGCCGGCCAGTCCGCCGGCAGCCGGATCGGCACCAGGTGCAGGGTTTCGCCGCTGTAACCGTAGTTGGTCAGCTCGCCGAGCGCTTCGCGGTGCGGATAGGGCCAGTGAATCTCCCCGGCGGACACGCCCTCCGGCAAGGTCCATTGCAGACGCGTTGCCAGGCCGGAGTCACCGGGGTTGCGCCAGTAGGTGTGCCATTCGGCATCGGGCCGCAGCCGCAGCGCCACCCAGAACTCCGAACCGCCCTCGGCTCCAGCATGGGCCGCATTGACCTCGGAGACCAGTTCGGCTTCGATATGGTCGAGAAGTACCGGCGCTGCCAGGGCCGGCGCGCAGGGCAGCGCCAGCATGGCAATGGTCAGTGCGCCGAGCAGGCGCGAGAAAGGAGTCATGTTCGTGCTTCGTCGAGGATGCATCAGTGACCGCGAAAGCGCGGTTAAGTTTCGCGAAAGTCTACCGGTTCAAGGTCGCTTGCAAGATGTCGCCCGGGGAGCCGTTCCCATTCCATGCCCGAACCGGTATTTCCTGGGGCTGGCGGCCCTGTGTCTGGTCGTGGCGCTGCCAGCGCCGACGATGGCCGCAGACAGCCTGCGTTGCGGCTCGCGCATCGTCTCCACTGGCGCGCGTGCGCTCGAAGTCGAGGCGGTCTGCGGCGAGCCGGACTATCGCGACGTCTGGAGCTATCAAGTGCGGGGTCGGATCGTTGCCGACGATGAGGAGTGGACCTACAACTTCGGCGCCAACCAATTGCTGCGGATTCTTCATTTCTCGAACGGTCGCCTGAGCCGCATCGACAGCGACGGCTACGGTTTCTCGACGCGCCGAGGCGCCAACTGCCAACCTGCCGAAATCGTCGAGGGCGTGTCCAAATACCGTCTGCTCGCGCGCTGCGGCGAGCCGGATGCGCAGGCGGCGACGCTGTTGCTGGCCCCGTCACGCGAGCATCGCTATCACCACGCCTATCCAGGCGGCCCGCGTGACTGGACCGTGCGGCAGGTTTATCGCGAGCGCTGGCTTTACGATTTCGGCTCCAGTTACCTGCAACGCGAGGTCACGCTGGAGAATGGGCGGGTGACGGACGTGCAGAACGGTCAGCGCGGTTTTCTCAACTGAGCGGGTCGGGGCTTCCGACACGCATTGCCGCGCACTGCGATAATCGGTCGACTACCTACTGATACGGTTCTGCATTTATGCCTGCATCGGGTTTCACCCTGTTCCTGACCGGATTGCCGGGTGCCGGCAAGTCCACTGTGGCGGCAGCGTTGCAGAAGCATCTCGAGCGCGAATGCGTACGCAGTTCGACGATACTCGACGGCGATGTGGTGCGTGAAATGCTGTCGTCCGGCTTGACCTTCACCCGCGCCGATCGCGAACTGAATGTGCGCCGGATCGGCTATGTTGCCACCGAAGTCACACGTCACGGCGGCATCTGCATCTGTGCAGTGATCGCGCCTTATCGCGGCGCCCGCGAGGACGCCCGCGAGCGTGTGCGTCGGGTGGGCCATTTCTACGAAATTCACATGTCGACGCCGCCGCAGGTCTGCGAGGCGCGCGACCCCAAGGGACTCTATCGACGCGCGCGACGCGGCGAGATCAAGGGCTTCACCGGCGTCGACGATCCGTACGAGGCGCCACTGAGTCCGCAGGCCTCGATCGATACCAGCCGGCTGACGGTGGACGAGGCGGTGCACTGCATCCTGCGTCTGCCGCGCCTCGACGGACTGCTTTGAAGGAACTCAAACATGAAGAACGCCAACCGCGACTACGACATCATCCTGTTCGGTGCCACCGGATTCACCGGCCGCCTCACGGCCGAATACCTGGCGCGCGAGGGCGGCAAGGACCTGCGCTGGGCGCTGGCGGGGCGCAATCCGGCCAAGCTGGCCGCGGTGCGCGAATCGCTGGCGGCGATCGATCCCTTGTGCGCCGAGCTGCCGCTGCTGGATGCCGACATCGGCGATGCGGACGGCATGCGCGCGCTGGCCGAATCGGCGCGCGTGATCATCACCACGGTGGGCCCGTACATCCTCTACGGCGAAACCCTGGTGGCGGCCTGCGCCGAAGCCGGGACCGACTATGTGGACCTTACCGGCGAACCGGAATTCGTCGACACCATGTGGCTGCGCTACCAGGACACCGCGCTCAAGTCCGGCGCGCGGCTGGTGCACTGCTGCGGATTCGACAGCATTCCGCATGACCTCGGCGCCTATTACACCGTGCAGCAATTGCCGCCAGATGTGCCACTGACGGTGCGCGGCTACGTGCGCGCCGGCGGCACCTTCTCCAGCGGCACCTATCATTCGGCGATTCATGCCTTCTCGCGCATGCGCGACTATTCCAAGGTACGGCAGGCGCGTGTGGCGCGTGAGCACGATCCCGAGTCCAGACGCCGTGTCGGCGATGCTGGCGGCGGCGTGCAGTTCAATCACGAACTCGATACCTGGGTGGTACCGTTTCCGTCCGTGGACCCGCAGATTGTGAAGCGATCGGCGCGTGCGCTGGACAGCTACGGGCCGGACTTTCGCTACGCGCATTTCGTGCAGGTCAAGAAACTGCACTCCGTCGCTGCGCTGATCGGTGGGGCGGGCGCATTGTTCGTCGCCGCGCAGTTCGGACCGAGCCGCGACTGGCTGCTGTCCAAGCGAAAATCCGGAGACGGCCCTTCGCCCGAGCAGCGCGCCCAAGGCTGGTTTCGCGTGCGCTTTTTTGGCGAAGCCAAGGACGCGGCGAAGACGCGCGTCGTGGTGGACGTGCGCGGCGGCGATCCCGGTTATGGCGAAACTTCGAAAATGCTCGCCGAATCGGCCTTGTGCCTCGCGTTCGACGAGCTTCCCGAACGCGCGGGTCAGCTCACCACGGCCGCTGCGATGGGGGATGCGCTGATCGTTCGCCTGCAGCGTGCCGGGATCAGCTTCGAAGTCGTCTCCAGCGAAAGCAAGGTGGTCGCATGAGTCCACGCACGATATTGACGCTGGCCGCCGCGCTCGGTGCGCTGGCGGTCATCGTCGGCGCCTTCGGCGCCCATGCCCTGCGCACGCGCTTGGAGCCGGACATGCTCGCAATCTGGCGTACCGGCGTCGAATATCAGTTCTATCATGTGTTCGCGCTGCTGGCCGTGGGGCTGTTTGCCGCACAGCGCCCGTCGACCTTGCTGAGCGTGGCGGCCTGCCTGTTCATTGCCGGAATCGTGGTCTTCTCAGGCAGTCTTTACGCGCTTGCGCTGTCCGGTATTCGCGTGCTCGGTGCGGTCACGCCATTCGGCGGTCTGGCGATGATTGCCGGCTGGACCTGTCTGGCGTTCGCCGCCTGGCGGCAGTGATTCGTCGTCCACACGATTGGTAGCGCCGACACAAAACCACGGACGCATGGACCGCAACACTGCGTCCGCATACGGTTCTAATGCGTAGGTGTACTTGAAACCCGAAGAGGACGCATCATGGATCGCAGAAATTTCCTGGGAGTCCTCGGCGCGGGCTTTATCGTCGGTATTGCCCCGGCCCGCGCTGACGACACTTCCCAAGCCGCAACCCGGAGGACCGGCGACATGACGCCCATAGACAAACCCAAGGCCGAGTGGAAACAGCTGCTTGAGCCCGAGCGTTACGAGGTACTTTTCAAGGAAGCCACCGAGCGCGCCGGCACCAGCCCGCTGAACAAGGAAAAGCGTGACGGCACCTTCATCTGCGCCGCCTGCTATCTGCCGCTGTTCGACGCCCGCTTCAAGTTCGAAAGCGGCACCGGTTGGCCCAGCTTCTACGACACGCTGCCGGATGCGGTGGACACCAAGCGCGATTTCAGGCTGGTGTGGCCGCGCACCGAATACCACTGCGCGCGCTGTGGTGGGCATCAGGGTCACGTGTTCGAAGACGGCCCCAAACCTACCGGGCTGCGTTACTGCAACAACGGTCTGGCCTTGCAGTTCGTGCCGGACGGCGAGACGCTGCCGGACCTGCGCTCATGAACCTGCGCCCGGGCCGGGCGCGCCGCTTCGCCGGCATTGCCCTGGCGAGCCTGGCAATGACGCTGATGGCGGTGCCGGGCATCGCCAAGGAGGCGACAGCGACCGCGATCTTTGCCGGCGGCTGCTTTTGGTGCACGGAGTCGGACTTCGAGAAGCTCGATGGCGTGGTCGAGGCAGTGTCCGGTTACATTGGCGGTGACGTCAGGAATCCGGATTACAAGCAGGTGAGCGCCGGTGCAACCGGGCACGCCGAGGCGGTGCGTGTGAGCTATCACCCCGACGAAATCCGCTATTCGGAACTGGTGCAGCATTTCTGGCGGACCATCGACCCCACGGTCAAGGATCAGCAGTTCTGCGATCACGGTCGTCAGTACCGCAGCGCGATCTTCTATGAGGACGCCGAGCAGAAGCAGATCGCCGAGGACAGTCTCAAGGCGCTGCAGGCCAGTGGTCGTTTCGAACGCATCGAAACCGAGATCAGCCAGGCCGGGCCGTTCTACGAGGCGGAGGACCATCACCAGGATTACTACAAGAAAAACCCGGTTCGCTACAAGTTCTACCGCTGGAACTGCGGACGCGATCAGCGCCTTGAGGAAATCTGGGGCGAGCCGTAGTCATGTCCTGCTTGTAACGGCCATGCCGCCAAGCGGCACTCCGCAGAATGAATCGGCCTGCGGCATGGCCGTTCCCCCTCACCCACCGCTCTTCCGCAAGCGGGCGAGGGTAGGTCGGCGTCACGCGGCACGCGTCTTCGCAACTTGTTACGCTGTCGTGAACGCTGCGACGCGCCGTGCGCCGCCCGATGACGTCATGACCAAAGTCCTACTCGCATCCAAGTCGCCACGCCGACAGGCGTTGTTGCGCCAGCTCGGCGTGGACTTTGCCGTTCTCGACGTGGATGTTCCGGAAGTGCCGCGCCCGGGCCAGCCTCCGATCGAGTACGCGGTGTCCGTCGCCGCCGCCAAGGCGCGCGCCGGCGCCATTCGTGCCGGCGCCGAATCGGTGGTGCTGGGGGCGGATACCGATGTCTCGGTCGACGGCGAGATTCTCGGCAAACCGCAAGATGCCGGGCACGCCGCGCAAATGCTGCTGCGGCTGTCGGCGCGCGAGCATCAGGTGTGCAGCGCCGTCGCGATTGTGCACGGCGGCGAGCTGCGCACCGCGCTGTCCGTCACCACCGTCGAGTTCGGTCCGATTTCCGAGGCAGCGGCGATGGCCTATGCCGAAACCGGCGAACCGCTCGGCAAGGCCGGTGCCTATGCGATTCAGGGCTATGCCGCGCGTTGGATACGCTCGATCAAGGGCAGCTACAGTGGCGTGGTGGGTCTGCCGCTGTTCGAGACCGCCGCGCTGCTGGATGCCCTGACCCTTACCGCTCAGCCTCCGACTACGCCCCCGAATTCGCCGTGAGTACCGAAATCCTCGTCAACATCGGGCCCCAGGAGACTCGCGTCGCGCTGGTCGATGGCGGCATCGTGCAGGAAGCCTACGTGCAGCGCGCCTCGCGCCAGGGCGTGGTCGGCAACATCTACAAGGGACGCGTCAACCGTGTCCTGCCGGGCATGCAGGCCGCGTTCGTGGAAATCGGGCTGGCTCGCACGGCGTTTCTGCACGTCGGTGACATGGTGCAGTCCGGCAGTGGCGAAAACGGCGAATCGCGCGCGCCGCCGCCGGTGAATCAGTTGCTGCACGAAGGCCAGGACGTGCTGGTGCAGGTGCTCAAGGATCCGTTGGGCACCAAGGGCGCGCGGCTGACCACGCTGCCCTCGGTGCCGTCGCGCTATCTGGTGCTGCTGCCGTTCGACAGGCACGTCGGCGTGTCCGCTCGGATCGAAGACGAGACCGAGCGCGAACGCCTGAAAAGCGTCATGACCGATCTGCTCGCGGAGCTGGCGCCGGATTACGGCGTGATCGTTCGGACGGTCGGCGAGGGCGCCTCGCCCGAGGCGCTGGCGCAGGACATGCAGTTTCTGGTCAAGCTGTGGCGGTCGATCAGCGAACAGGCGCGCAGTGCCAGGTCCGGTGAGCTGGTTCACGGCGATCTGCCGCTGTCGATGCGCATCCTGCGCGATCTGCTCGGCACCGACGTGGACCGCGTACGCATCGACAGTTTCGAGGAATGCGGGCGTGTCCGCGCCTTCGCGGAGCGGTTCGTGCCCGACGCGGCCTCGTTGGTCGAACACTACGATGGTGCGGCCCCGATCTTCGACCTGTACGGTGTCGAGGATGATCTCAATCGCGCACTGGATCGGCGCGTGGAACTCAAGTCCGGCGGTCATCTGGTGGTCGACCAGACCGAAGCGATGACCACGATCGACGTCAATACCGGAGCCTTCACCGGACATCGCAATCTCGACGAGACCATCCTCAAGACCAATCTCGAAGCCGCCCAGGCGATCGCGCGCCAGCTGCGGCTGCGCAATCTCGGCGGCATCATCATCATCGACTTCATCGACATGAAGAACGAGGATCACCGCGTTCAGGTGATGCGTGCACTGGAGAAGGGACTGGCGCGCGATCCAGCCCGCAACCAGGTGTGCCCGGTGTCGCCGCTGGGGCTGGTCGAGATGACGCGCAAGCGCACGCGCGAATCGTTGGGGCACATCCTGTGCGAACCCTGCCCAGCCTGCGAAGGGCGCGGCTACGTCAAGACCGTGGAAACGGTGTGCCATGAGGTATTCCGTGAAATCCAGCGCTCGGCCCGGCAGTTCGAGGCCAAGGCGTTTCTGGTGATCGCCGCGCCCAAGATCGTGACGCGGCTGATGGAAGAGCAGACCGTAGGTCTGGCGGAGCTCGAAGCCAGCCTCGGACGCCCGATCCGCCTGCAGGCAGAAAGCCTGTACCTGCAGGACAACTTTGACGTGGTACCCCTGTGAATGTCGTACGACGCGGGAATGTGCGAAAACGGACCGCGTTCGGGAACCGGTAGCGCTCCGTGAAGCAAAGCCGCCGCCGGCTCTGGACCTGGACGATCAGCACGGTCGCCGGCCTGATCGTGCTCGCCGCCGTCGTCACCGGTCTGTTCCGCGGTGCGGTGCTGCTGCTGCCGGGCTATCGCGACGACCTGGAACGCAAGATCGGCGAGATCACCGGTTACGACATTCGCATCGGCGAAATGAATCTTTATTGGCGCGGGCTGTCGCCGGTGCTGGATCTCGACCGCCTGGTGGTGATGAGCGCTGCCGATCCGGAACAGCCGGCGGTCCGCATTGGCGAGATGGTGATCGGAACCAGCCTGTGGCGTCTGCTGCATGGCGATGTGACACCGCGCTATCTGTCGCTTACGGGCCTGCAACTGGCTGTGGAGCGTCAGCCGGACGGCCATTGGATCGTGTCCGGCCTCGAAAGTCGGGGCAGTGGCGGCGTCGAAGTGCAGAAGCTGCTCGACGAGCTTGCGCGATTCAAGCGCGTGCGCCTGGCGGGATGCGTGGTCGAGGTCAGCAACGAGCAGTGGTTCGGCCAGAGCCCGCGTGGCTTCGAACTGCGCGAAGCCGATCTGCAGATCGGCGAAACCGCCAGCGATCTGCTGCTGCGGATGCAGATGCCGGCCGACATCGGCCGCGATCTGCAAGTCCAGCTTCATCTCGATGGTGCCTTGAATCGTCCGGCGCAATGGCAGTTCGACGCCGAGGCCAGTGCCGGCGACCTCCAGCTGGGTGATGTGCTGCGACCTTGGATCAAGGACGGCGCCGGCCTGGCGGTCGGCGCGCCGGTGCTCAGCTTCAGCGGGTCCACCAGCCAGCGGGGCGGATTCGATCAGTTGAGCGCCGCGCTCGATCTCGAGTCCCTGGAAACGCGCAGCGCCGATGGCAGCGGCGCCGAACTGTCGGATATCCACCTTGAGGGCCAGTGGCAACGAGGACCCGAAACCTGGGGGCTGGACCTGCAGTCCCTGCGTCTGCGCGGGCCCAATGGCCCCTGGCCGGTCACGCGCGGGCGGCTCAGCCGCAGCGTCAATGGGGCGCAAACCGAGTGGCGTGCCGATCTCGGCTTCGTACGGCTCGACGACCTTGCGCCCCTGTTCGCCGTGCTGCACAAGGACAGGGGCGCCGATCGCCTGGCCGGTTTGCGTGGCGATCTGCGTTCCTTGGTCATGAACCTGTCGCTGGGCGATGGCGCGCCGCGCTATCGCTATCGCGCCGAGGTGGCCGCCGCCGGTGTCGATGACGGCGAGCGCCGTTTCGTCGGGCTCACCGGCGGTCTCAGCGGCGATGACAGCGGCGGGCGCCTGCAGCTGCAGCCTGCGCCGGCCGAGTTCGCCTGGCCCAGCCTGTTCGCCGATCCGATCACGATCGATTCCCTGAGCGGCCGCCTCGACTGGACGCAAACGGCCGATGGTGGCTGGCGCATCGGTCTGGACGGGCTGAGCTGGCAGTTGATGACTGCGGCCGGTGCCGGCGAAGGCGAGCTGCTGTTGCCGGGCGCCAGCGCTGGAAAGCGCGCCACGCCCCGGCTGAAACTGCGTACCTCGCTGCAGACCGATGACGTGGTTCCGATGAAGTCTCTGGTGCCGATCGCATGGCATGCCAGCCTGCGCGACTGGCTGGATCGCGCGATTCGCGGCGGTCGCGTGGTCGACGGCGAACTGCGTCTGGACCTGCCGTTTTCGGACATCGGCCAGAAGCGGGTTCCCGAGGGCTTCCAACTGGACCTGCAGGTGGCCGGCGGCCAGCTCGCGTTTCTGCCGGACTGGCCGACGGCAGACGGTCTGGAGGCCACGCTCGCGTTCCGCGGCAATGGCCTGAATGTGAAAAGCGATCGCGGCAGCCTGCGCGGCCTCAAGCTCGAAGAGCTGAGCGCGCGTATCGAGGATTTCTCCGAACGCCGGCTGGTGATCGACGGACGCATCAGCGGTGATGCGGCACGCTTCTACCAGGTGCTGGACAGCACGCCGCTGCGCGAGCGGCTGTCGGCGCTGCTCGACAAGACCGATGCTGCCGGTCCGACCGTGGTCGGCCTGGGCCTGCAGGTACCACTGGATGCCGGTGCCGAACCCGAAGTGGCCGGCACCATCGACATCAACGAGGGCCGGATGCGCGTCACCGGTCTGCCCGAGGACATCACCGGGATTCAGGGGCAGGTTCGGTTCGACAACGCGGGCGTCAGCGCGCAGGACCTGCACGGCCGTTGGATGGACATCGCGCTGAGTGCCGCGCTGGCGCCGGCCGAGCCGGGCGTCACCGAACTGTCGGTCGAATTCGATCTGGGCGCCGAGTCGGTGTTGCTGGAACGCGTGCCGCCGTGGATACGTTCGAGGATTCGTGGTCGCTCTCACTGGAGCGGCGGCACCCGGCTGGGCGTCGAGCAAACCCAGCCTTTCGTCCTGCGCTCCGGCCTGGAAGGCACCACGATCGAGTTGCCGGAACCCTTGTATCGCCCCGCCGGCGAGTCCGGTCCACTGACGATCTCGCTGAGCCCGGACGACAGCGAAGGCGTGCTTTTCGAGGCCCAGCTTGCCGAGTTGCTGAGCGTTCGCGGCCGCGTTGCCGCCGTGCGCGAAGATCCGGGTTTCGATCTGCTGTCGGCCACGCTGGCGCAGTCCAAGAACCGTCTGGACTATTTGCAGATCTGGTTTGGGGGTGCGCCGCCACAGACGCCGGAGCCCGGAATCTTCGTCGGTGGGCGCGTCGATTCCGTCGATGTTCGCGGCTGGGGTCAGATCTACGAACCCGGCGATGGCGACATGCCGATTCCCGATCCGCGACTGGACGTGGCGGTCGCTGCGATCCGTTTCGGCAGTTTCCGGGTGCGGGATGCCCAGGTACGGGCCCTGCACGACGACGAGGGCTGGGCGTTGCAGTTTGATAGCGAACAGGCCAGCGGCAGCCTGAACTATCCGAGCGATCAGCAAGGCGTGATGACGGCCCGCTTCGATCACCTGGTGGTGACCAGCACGCCCGATGAGGGCACCGAAAGTGATGACGAGGCGCGCGTCGACGAATCACCGACGCCGGACTTCACGCGCGACCACGAGCCGCTCGATCCCACCACGATCCCCACCTTCGATGTCGATGTTGCCGCACTCACGTTCAACCGGATCAGCCTGGGTCATGTCGTCTTGCAGACCTCGCGCCTGCCGGAAGGCCAGAAGGTCGACCGGTTCAGCAGCGATGCGCCGGTTCTGCAGGCGCAGGTGCAGGGCCAGTGGACCCGTGCCGGCGACACTTCACAGGCCGGCCTGGGTTTTGACATCAAGAGTTCGCAGATCGCCGACGCGCTGACCGCTTTCGGCTACGCGGCCAATCTCGAAGCCCGCCAGGCGAACATCAAGGGGCAGCTCTCATGGGATTCGGCGGGCGAGGGTCTGAGCCTGGCGCAGGCCCGCGGCACGGTCTCGCTGCAGGCCGAGCGCGGTCGCATGCGCACTGTTGAACCCGGCGCCGGGCGCGTGCTCGGCCTGTTCAGTTTCTACGCGCTGCCGCGCCGCCTCACGCTCAACTTCGGAGATGTGGTCGGCAAGGGTCTGGCCTTCGATCGCATCGACGGCAATTTCGATCTCGGCGACGGCGTGGCGCATACTTCGGACCTTGATATCGAAGCGCCCTCGGTGCGGATCGAGATGCGTGGCGATATCGGCCTGGCCGCTCGCGACTATGATCAGCGGGTAACCTTGTTTCCCGATGTGTCAGGCGGGGTTACGCTGGGAGCGGCCTTGCTGGGTGGCCCTGCGGCGGCCGTGATCGCACTGCTGGCGCAGGAACTGCTCGACAAGCCGCTGGATCAGGCCAGCCAGCTCAGCTATCGCCTCACCGGGAGCTGGGACAATCCGCAGGTGAATCGCATCGACGGCGGAGAATGAGGGCGCTGGCCCGAAACGCCACTTGCAAATCAGACAACTGGACCCGACTGAAGAACCCATGAGCACAGCCAATCCCGTAGTCGCCGCGCTGCAGATGCGCACCGGTGCCGATGTCGCCGAAAACCTCGCGCAGGCGCGAGGTCTGCTCGAAGACGCGGCACGCGCCAAGGCGGTACTCGCCGTGCTGCCCGAGAACTTCGCGTTCATGGGCGCCAAGGAAACCGACAAACTCTCCGTTGCGGAACCGCAGGGCGAAGGCGCCATCCAGAGCTTTCTGGCGACGCAGGCGCGGCGCCTCGGCCTGTGGATCGTCGGAGGAACGTTGCCGATGGCCGTCCCCGAACGCAAGGACAAGGTCTGGGCGGCCAGCCTCATGTACAGCCCGGAAGGCAAGCTGGCGGCGCACTATGACAAGGTGCACCTGTTCGACGTGGAGGTCGCCCGCGAAGACGGCGTGGATCGCTACCGCGAATCCGCCACCATCGAGCAGGGCGACATCCGCTTCGTTACGCAGGACACGCCGGCCGGCCGCGTCGGCATGACCGTGTGCTACGACCTGCGCTATCCCGAGTTGTATCGCCGCCTGTCGCGTGATCTGGCGGAAATCATCGTGGTCCCCTCGGCTTTCACCCAGCGCACCGGCGAAGCCCATTGGGAGCCCTTGCTGCGCGCCCGCGCCATTGAGAACCAGTGCTTCATCATCGCGCCGAACCAGCACGGCCAGCATCCGGGCGGGCGCAAGACCTACGGTCACAGCTGCATTATCGACCCCTGGGGCACCGTCATCGCCGAGCGTGCCGAAGGGGTGGGTATCGTCACCGCCACACTGCGCCGCGAACAACTCTTCAATCTGCGTCGCACCTTCCCGGTGCTGACCCATCGCCGAATCGTCTATGACCGCACCTGAGAATTCCCTGGACCGGGCCCGCTCCGCGCTGCTGGCGCCGGGCGGGCTGGATCTCGCCGACCTCGAACGCACACTGGACGCACTGATGCGCCCCGGTATCGACGCGGCCGACCTCTATTTCCAGGACATGCGCGCCGAATCCTGGGTGCTGGAAGACGGCATCATCCGCACCGGCAATCACCATGTGGAACGTGGCGTGGGTCTGCGAGCCCAGTCCGGCGAAAAGACCGGGTTCGCGTATTCGGACGAGATCGTCGCCCCGGCCCTGATCGATGCCGCCAGCAATGCGCGCGCCATCGTGCGCCAGGGCCAGCAGGGCGGCGTGCAGGCCTGGAGCGCGCGCAGCGTCGCGCCGCTGTACGTCGGCGCGAGCCCGCTGGATAGTCTGCCGGTGGAAGACAAGCTGTCGCTGTTGCGCCGCTGCGATGCCGCCGCGCGCAGCGCCGACCCGCGCGTCTCCCAGGTCATCGCCTCCTTGTCCGGCACCTATGAAATTATCCTGATCGCCGCCAGCGATGGCACTCTGGCTGCGGACGTGCGTCCGCTGTGCCGGCTCAACGTCAGTGTCGTCGTGGAATCCGGCGGCAAGCGCGAGCAAGGCTCGTCCGGCGGCGGCGGTCGCCACGGCTACGAAGTGTTTCTGGAATCCGGCAGCCCCGAGGACTATGCGCGCGAATCGGTGCGCGTCGCCCTGGTCAAGCTCGAAGCGGTGGCGGCCCCTGCGGGCACGCAGACCGTGGTGCTCGGCCCCGGCTGGCCCGGCGTGCTGCTGCACGAGGCGGTCGGGCATGGTCTGGAAGGGGATTTCAACCGCAAGGGCAGCTCGGCGTACAGCGGCAAGATCGGCCAGAAGGTCGCGTCCGAACTTTGCACCGTGGTCGACGAAGGCTCGATTCCCGGCCGCCGCGGCTCGCTCAGCGTGGATGACGAGGGCACGCCGACGCAGCGCAACGTCCTGATCGAAAAAGGCATCCTGCGCGGCTACATCCAGGACAAGACCAACGCCCGCCTGATGGGTATGGCGGCCACCGGTAACGGCCGCCGCGAGTCCTACGCGCACCTGCCGATGCCGCGCATGACCAATACCTATCTCACCGCCGGGGAATCCGATCCGGCCGACATCATCGCCAGTGTCGAAAAGGGGATCTACGCCGTCGGCTTCAACGGCGGTCAGGTCGACATCACCTCCGGCAATTTCGTGTTCGCCGCCAGCGAGGCCTATTTGATCGAAAACGGCAAGGTCACACGCCCGGTCAAGGGCGTCACCCTGATCGGCAACGGCCCGGACGCCCTGGGGCGCGTCAGCATGGTCGGCAACGATCTCGCACTCGATCCCGGTATCGGCGTCTGCGGCAAGGACGGCCAGAGCGTACCGGTCGGCGTGGGCCAGCCCACCCTCAAGATCGACGCGATGACGGTGGGCGGCACGCAGACCTGAGTGATAAACGCGCGCGCCCGGTAATGAGCAACCGATACGCGGCTGACGGCGCACAAAGTTCAGCGGAACTGGACTCAGATGGTCGCGTGCTTGCCAACAAACTGCAGATAACCGATCCGGACGAAAGGGATGAGGTGGAATTGATTCTGCTTGAGCAACTCTATGAATCGGTAGTCGTCCACAAACTCCCACAGCGAGTCATCACTGTCGATCTTGTTGGCTGGTATCGTCAATGGCTTGGCAACGTTTACGAGTGGGCGGGAAATTTCCGCAGTCTCAATGCCAGCAAAGATGGATTCATGTTTGCGGCAGCGGCCCAGATACCGCCCTTACTGGCGGATGCTGGCGGAGTTTGAACGCGACACTGCCTGCTGTCTTGCACTCCGGTCGCTGGCGACGAGGCGACAATTGCCGAAGTGATCGCCGTGACTCACGCGGAGTTGATCCTCATCCACCCATTTTTCGAGGGAAACGGCCGCCTCGCGCGTGTTCTTGCTGACGTCCTGTCTGTACAGGCGGGCCAGGGGCCGCTGGACTACAGCACTTGGGGTGCCGACCAGTTTCAAGCTGCTGAACCTGTTCGATTTGGCGCGTAACTGCGCTTCGATGGCACCAATCGGTTTGCCGGTTTCAATCGCGGTGGAACTGGCTACTGCCCGCTGGATTGCAGCCTTACCTGGCACCTTGCGCGCCGCAATGCGGAACCTTGTCCACAGTCTGCTGCTTGTCTGCCTGCTGGCCAGCACGCTCTGCCGCGCCATGCCTGCGGCCGGCAATGGACAGGGATTCTGATCAAGACTACTGACGCGAACATAACCAATGCGGTGACCGTTCAAAATGCTGTTCGGAAATCTCCAACGCAAGAATAGCGGGTGGTCTGTCGCCTTTCCGACTCAGACCAAATTACAGAACGGATGGTGCTCTACCGCGTCCTGCATGGCGAGCCTCACTCCGGACCGGCCGCACCATCACCCAGGCGCCCATACCGCTGAATCAACTCCCGCAAACGCGCCCGCAAATCTCCCGGCAGCTGCGACCATTCGAATCGCCAGCTCCAATTGTTCTCCACTGTTCCCGGCGTATTCATACGCGCCTCGGCGCCCAAACCCAACAAGTCCTGCATCGGCACGATGGCGAGGGGAGCGGTGCTGGCCAGGGCGGTGTGGATCATCGGCCAGGGCATGGGTTCTTCGGGGTGCAGCAGGTAGAAGCGTGCGTAGTCCTGCGTGGCTGGGTCGAGTTCTTCCCACCAGGCGCAGGTGGTGTTGTTGTCGTGGGTGCCGGTGTACATCAGCAGCGGCCCGTGCGTGTTCTGCGGAAGATGAAGATTGTTCGGGTCGCCGTCGAAGGCGAATTGCAGGACGCGCATGCCGGGCAGATGGTGTCGGTCCCTTAGTTCGTAAACGTCCGGTGTGATTTCGCCGAGGTCTTCGGCGACCAGGTTCAGCGGGTACAGGCTGCGGTGCAGTTGCGTGAGCAGGGCGTCGCCCGGCGCCGGCACCCAGCGGCCACCGCGTGCGGTCTGCGAGCCGGCTTTCAGTTCCCAGTAGGCGGACAGGCCGCGGAAGTGGTCGATGCGCACGATGTCGAACAGGGACCATTGCGTACGCATGCGGCGGACCCACCAGGCGTAGCCCTCGCGTTCGTGGTTCGACCAGCGGTACAGGGGATTTCCCCAGATCTGTCCGTCTTCCGCGAAGTAGTCGGGCGGGACGCCGGCCACCAGTTCGGCCTGGCCGTGTGCGTCCACATGGAACAGTTCGCGGTGCGCCCAGACGTCTGCGCTGTGATGCGCCACGAACAAGGGCAGGTCGCCGAACAGGCGTACGTCGTGGCGTTGTGCGTAGTCGCGGATCTCGTGCCATTGCGTGAAGAACACGAATTGTTCGAAGGCGATGCGTTGCAGCTGCTCGTCCAGGCGGCCTTTCGCCTCTGACAGTGCCGAGGCTTCGCGGTCGCGCAGGGTTTGCGGCCATTCGATCCAGCTGCGGCCGCCGTGTTGCGCATTGAGGGCGGCGAACAGGCAGTAGTCGTCCAGCCAGTCGGCCTGGGCGTCACGGAAGGCGTCGAAACGCACGCGCCATTGCGCATCCGCTTTTTCCTGAAAACCATGCCAGGCGGCGACCAGGGCTTCGCGGCGCATGGTTTTGGCGTCGTCTGCCGTGGCCTCGTAGCCCGGCAGCCAGCCGTGATCGACCAGCCAGTCCAGGCTGATCAGCAAGGGGTTGCCGGCGTTGGCGGACAGGGACAGGTAGGGCGATCCGTCTTCATGCGTGGCGCCCAGCGGCAGCAACTGCCACACGTCGAAACCGGCTTCGGCGCAGAACTCGATGAAACGGTAGGCGCTGTGCGAGAAATCGCCGTTGCCGGGCGCATCCGGCAGCGAGCTGATGTGCAGCAGCACGCCGGCGCCGCGCGCGGCCATCAGCACCTTGGCCGGCGCGATCTGGTCCGGGGCAATCGGCGGCGGCTGGTCGTCGGCGCTGCCGGCTTTCATGGTGCCGCCGGCTGCGGCGGCGCCACCGCCCCGGCTCAGGGCTTGCTCCAGATTGGCTGGCGCAGGCAGGCCGAGAATGTCGTAGAGGCGCTCCAGTTGCTGGCGGTAGAGCCGGTCGAAGGAGGCGACGGCGCTGGCCGGGTTGTCGTCGCCGAACCACCAGAACCAGTCCGAGCCTTCGCAGACCGCGAGCTGGCGTTCGGCGCGGGCGAGGCTCGCTTCATCCAGTGCGTGCGACTTTTGATCGAAAGCCTGCTTGGCTTCGATCAGGCGTTCCCAGCCCCGATTCTTGTCGGCCGAGCCGATCCAGGTGGAGAAAGTGCCGTAGACCCAACTGCCGGCGACCAGGCGCGGCAGGCTGGCGCGTGGCGCGGCCTGCGCGACGATGTCCGAGAACGTCTGCATGCGCAGTTGCGGGTGATCTTCGAGCCGGGCGTACAGGGCGTCGAGAAAGTGGTAGCCGTTGTCCGGAAAGTATTCCCAGGCGTTCTCGCCATCCAGATAGATCGTGACCACACGTTCGGCGTCTCCGGCCGCACGCGCTTGCGCGGCGATCGATTCCAGATGGGCGACGAGGTCCGCTGCGGCATCGTCGGCATGCCAGTTCGAATATTTGAAACCGATCGCGTCGGACAGGCCGTCGTCGCGGAAGAAGCAGGCCAGGGTACGCCCGCCCACGGTGTAGGGACGGTGCGGGTCGTCGGCGCCGCTGTGGCCGAGTACGCCCTGGCCGGTGACGGTCCAGCTGAAGTCGAATTCCCCGAGCAGGTCCAGCGTGGCGTCGGAGACGCCGCCTTCGGAACACCACACGCCTTGCGGAATGAAGCCGAAGCGCTGCTTGAAGGCATCCAGCGCCTGCGCGAAATGCCAGCGGCTACGTTGCTGGCCGCCCGGATAGTGGGGCGGTGAGGGCAGCGGAGCCTGCGGCATCGCTTGCTGCGCGCTGCCGATGTCCAGCAGCAGCGGCACGATCGGGTGACCGTACGGTGTCAATGAGAGTTCGACACGGCCGGATTCGGCCAGCGCGCGATAGCGCGGCACCAGTCCGCCCATGCACTCGCCGTACAGGCGCAGCAGTTCGCGCCGCTGCGCCACGGTGTAAATGCGGTTCTGGGCGATCAGGGACTGAATGAAACGGTCCTGCCGTTTCTGTGCTTCGCCGGTCCAGGCCAGGTGATACCAGGTGGCGAGGTCGGTGAAGAACACCTCGGGCGTGGCGCGAAGTTCGTCGTCGTGATCGAGCAGGCGCAGGGCTTCGGCGGCGAGCCGGCGATAGACCGGATAACGGCCGATCAGCCGTTCGGGATGGGCGCGCAGGCAATGTTCGATGGCGCGCCGTCGGACATCGGCATCCGCCGGAATGGATGCCGCCAGCAGCAGGTCCAGGGTTTCGTCACCGATAGGCTGTCCGTCGTTCAAGCAGCGTTCGATGCGTTGTGCGTAATCCTCGATCTGTTCGAGCAGCAGCGGCACGAAGTTGACCACCGCGCGTGCCTGGGGATGCTGCTCAAGGTGCGCGGCCATGTCGGCGTAGTCCTTGATCGCGTGCAGGTAGGTCCAGGGCAGGCGGAATTCGCCGCTGGCAGGGTCGCGGTATTCAGGCTGGTGCATATGCCAGCCCAGTACGATGCGCAGGCGCGGGTCGGCGGTCGGGATGATCATGGGCTGATTGCGGGTTAGGGACAGGCCTGGTGATGCTGGGGCGCGGCGGAATATGAAGCAAGCTTGGGGCCGCCGCGCGGGTGGCGGCCGCGCCGGGCGCACGGCAGACTAGCGCCGCTTCCTACAGGGACGGGTTGGGACATGCTCAAGGCATTGCGCGGACTGCTGCTGCTCGGGCTGATATTGGTCGTTGTGGTGTTCGGGGCCGCCTGGCTGTTGTTGCGCGCCAGTCTGCCGAGGCTGGACGGCGAGCTTGTGGTGGACGGGCTGGATCACGAAGTGCGCGTGACGCGAGACGCCCAGGGCGTGCCCACGGTGACGGCGCGCGAGCGGCTCGATCTGGTGCGCGCCACCGGATTCCTGCATGCGCAGGAGCGCTTCTTTCAGATGGACCTGCAGCGCCGTGCGGCGGCTGGCGAGTTGTCCGAGCTGGTCGGCGCGGGCGCGGTTTCCCTGGACAAGCGGCGCCGCCTGCACCAGTTGCGCAGCCGGGCGGAACGCATCGTGGCCACGGCCACGCCGAACCAGCAGAGCGTGCTGTTCGCGTATACCCACGGCGTCAACGAAGGCCTGGACGCGATGCTGGCCAAGCCCTTCGAGTACTTCCTGCTGGGCGGCGAGCCGCAGCCCTGGCGCGCCGAGGACAGTCTGCTCGTGCTGTACGCAATGTTCCTTGACCTGAATGACGAGGACGGACGGCGTGAATCTGCGCTGGCCACGATGACCGAGACCTTGCCGCCCGAATTGCTGGCCTTCCTGCTGCCGCCGGGCAGTGAATGGGACGCTCCGCTGCTGGGCGAGGCGATGCCGCCGGCGCCGATACCCGGCGCGGAGGTCATCGACCTGCGGCAGCAGCCCTCGCACCTGGCGGCGGCGGAGCCGGCCATACCCGCGTTCGACGAATACGCGGTGGGCAGCAACAGCTTCGCCGTGGACGCGGCACACGGCAGTGCCGGTGCTGCGGTGGCCGGCGACATGCATCTGTCGCTGTCGGTCCCGAACATCTGGTACCGCATGCGTCTGGTGGTGGACGGTGCCGCGCAGGGGCTCGACGCGGTGGGAGTGACGCTGCCGGGGGTGCCGGCTCTGGTCGCCGGCAGTAATGGCCATGTCGCCTGGACCTTCACCAACAGCTACGGCGACTGGACCGATCTCGTCGCACTGGAGTTCGACCCGCAAGACCCGGAACGCTATCGCGGTCCGGACGGTTGGCGGAACCTCGAATACCAAACGGAAACCGTGCGCGTGCACAAGGAGGAGTCGCAGACTCTGGATATCGCACTGAGTATCTGGGGCCCGGTCGTTGAGCGCGCCGGACATCGCTATGCGGTGCATTGGCTCGCGCATGAAGCCGAGGCGATCAATCTGGACCTGATGCGCATGGAGCAGGCGCAGACCGTGGACGAGGCCATCGTCGTCGCCAACGGCGCCGGCATACCGCCGCAGAACGTGCTGATCGCGGACAGCACGGGACGCATCGCCTGGACCATCGCCGGACGGATTCCGCGCCGCAGCGGTTTCGATGGCAGCCATCCGGTGGCCTGGCTCGACGGCGTGGGTTGGGACGGCTGGTTGCCCAGCAGCGACTATCCGCGCGTCGTGGATCCTGAATCCGGACGCTTGTGGACGGCCAATTCGAGAACCGTCGACGGCGAGGCGCTGGCGGTGCTGGGTGATGGTGGCTATGCGTTCGGCGCGCGCGCGCGGCAGATACGCGATGATCTGATGGCGGCGGACCGTTTCACGCCCGAAGACCTGCTGGCGATTCAGTTGGATGATCGTGCGATCTGGCTGGCGGGCTGGCGCGAGCAACTGCTGGCACTGCTCGACGGGCCGGCGCTGGCCGGACAGCGGCTGCGCGCGGAAGCCCGGGACGCGCTCGAATCCTGGGGCGGACGCGCAGCGGTGGATTCGGTGGGCTATCGTGTGGTGCGCGCCTGGCACGACCGCGTCGATGCCGCGGTGATCGGCTGGCTCACGGCTCCGGCCCTTGAGCGAGACCCCGGATTCGAATGGAATGGATTCGCGCAGTCCGAGGCGGCGGTCTATGCCCTGCTGAGTCAGCGGCCGATGAATCTGCTCGATGCCGGCTATGCATCCTGGGAAGACTTTCTGCTGAAGATGCTGGATGAGTCGCTGACGGATATCGCTGCGGACAGCGGAACCCTGGTCGGTCACCCCTGGGGCGAGCGCAACCAGTTGCAGATGCAGCATCCGCTGAGCCGCTTCGTGCCGATGCTGTCCAAGTTACTGGACATGCCGGTGCAGGGCATGCCGGGCGATAGCTGGATGCCGCGCGTGCAGGGCCGGGATTTCGGCGCCTCGCAGCGCATGACGCTGGCGCCGGGACGCGAGAACCAGAGCCTGTTCCAGATGCCGGGCGGTCAGAGCGGGCATCCGCTGTCGCCGTACTACCGGACGGGTCATCAGGACTGGGTGGACGGAACGCCGGCGCCCCTGCAGCCCGCGGCGGAACAATGGTCCTTACGCCTGAGTCCGGTACAAGGCAGCTGAGCGCATGAGCGATACGCAGCTACGGGACGACATGGCGCTGGAGCGAACCCGCCTGGCCAACGAACGCACGGCACTGGCCTATATTCGCACCGCGCTGGCCTTGTTCGCGGCTGCTGCCGCGCTGCTGCATTTCTATCCGGACAGCGCGGCGCTGCATTTGGGTGTGGCCGCGCTGCTGATCGGCGGCGTCGTGGTTTCTGGCTTTGGTCTGTACCGGTACGTCACGGTGTCGCGCCGCCTGCGTCAGCCCTGATTGGGGGGAACAAGAGCCTTTGCGGCCGGATCTGGGCGTTAGGTGCGCGGGCAGTGCCTGCTAATCGCCCCCACCAGTTGCGCCAGCCGGGCCACACCGTCCACCGCCATGCTCTTGCCGGTGTTGAGCAAGGCCACCGAAATGTCCCGCGCCGGATCGGCCCAGCAGATGATGTTGATGAAGCCGAGATGGCCATAGGCTTCCGCGCAGTTCAGGCCATAGAGGCCCAGCAGGCGCTCGCCGGAAACCATACCTGCAGAGAAGCGCACCGGGAGCAGCAGCGAGCTGTCTAGTCGGAGATAGCCGATCGGTGCCACAGCGCGCGCGATCGTCTCCGGTTCCAGCACGCGGGTGCCGTTGAGTTCGCCGCCGTTGAGCAGCATCTGGAAGAACAGACAGGCATCGTCGGCGCTGGCGTAGATATTGCCGGCCGGGATCGTGGCCGATAGGAAACCTGGCTCGTTGGAAATCGTCGCAACATCTTCGAAGCGCACTCCGAGTATGCGTTTGGCGATATATCCGATCGGCGGCACCAGGCGCGGCCCGGTGAAGGCGTTTTCGGCCGCCAGAGCGTGCTGCTGCAAGGGCAGGCCGTAGCTCATGTGATTGAGGCCCAGCGGACGCGTGAAACGTTGCAGCAGGACCTCGCGCAGCGGCCGTGCTTCGCACAACGCCTGGATGGCCCGGTCCCAGTCGAACAGCAGTTCCGGATCGGCATGCTTAGACGGAATGCGCGGAATCCCGGCGTATCGGCTTCGAGCGGTGATTTGCGCACGCTGCCCTGGCGGCCCGGTGCATTGCCGTGTGCATTGCCGTGGGCATGGCCGATGGCGCGCCGCAGCACGACTCGGCCGCGGCGCCGGATCACCAGGGAAATGCCGGGGTGCAGTCCGGTTTGGTACAGGGTTTCGGTGGCGGACCAGATGACATCCACGTTGTCGCGGCGCATGCCCACATCCGCCGGATCGCATTCCAGCCTCGGATCGTAATGTGTGATCTCGGATTACGGTGACAGCATACAAAACGTCCGAATTGATTCGGGCGAGATTGGAAATCAGCAAACTCTCGCCGTAGCCCGCTTCGCTTGTCTCGGCCGGCGCATCGGGACGCGCTGCGCGATCTTCGTGGCGATCACGATCTGCGCTGCGGTCACCTTGTGGACCTGCTTCCTGCAGATCGGAGTCACCGCTGTCGTCAGCGCCAGCCCGCGCCTGTCGATTCTGAGCCTGCTGATCCTGTTCGCGGCCGGCGCCATATTGCCGGCGCGCGTTCCCGATCCCGATTCGGTGAGCGCTCCAGCGGTTTGAGGCTCAAGGCTGGAACCGACTGATGGCGAGACGCAGCGCCTTTTCGGTGGCGGCATCCTCGCCGTCGAGATAACGCAAAGACTGGTAGAGCGCCGCCATGCGGCCAACTGACGCGGCCAGTTCCGGGCGCTCCTTTGCGACACGGCGCGCGAAATCGCCGGCGCCTTCGTCGGGTCTCTGAACCAGTCCGATGCGCGCCAGACGTCGCTGCAGGCCGCGCCACAGACGCTGCGCGCGATCCTTCGCCGCAGGCGGGTGCAGGCGTCGCAAGGTGAACAGGCTGATGACGGCGAGGATGGTGACGACCATTCCCGTCAGCACCAGGATCATGCTGCGCAGGCTGTCCACGCCGAAGCGCGACAGAAGGGTACGCTGTAGCTCCGGACCATAACCCAGCACCAGGCCATTCCAGCTGGCATTGACCCAATCCCAGCGCGCTTCGATCCAGTAACGCAGGCGGGTGGTGCTGAACAGCGAACCCGGCATGCGCTCTCCGACGGCATCGAGTGCGCCTTCGACGCCAGTTTCGATGCGCGATGGGGCGACCGCCGCCGTCGGGTCGACCCTCACCCAGCCTTGCCCCTCCAACCAGACTTCGCTCCAGGCATGGGCGTCCGACTGACGGACTACCATGTAGCCGCCAATTTCGTTGATTTCGCCGCCGAGATAGCCGGTGACCACGCGAGCCGGAATGCCGGTCGCGCGCATCAGTGCGGTGAAGCTGCTCGCGTAGTGCTCGCAGAACCCACGCTTTGTCGAGAACAGGAAGTCGTCGACGCTGTCGCGCCCCAGTCGGGGCGGATTCAATGTGTAGAAGTATTCCTGCTCGCGAAACCGGTTCAGCACCTGATCGACGATCTGGCGATCGGACAGGCCGCGTGTGCGAAGCCGCAACGCGTAGTCCCGGGTCTTCGGGTTGGCGTCGCGCGGCAGGCGCAGGCTGAGGCGCCGCACCAGGTCCGGAAGCTCGGGCTGCAAGCGATAGTTCGGGTATGAGCGCAGGCGGTAGGCGCGACGCCCGGAGACCGGTTTGGTGGCGATCAATTGGTAGTCCGGCCCCAGCCGGCTGGTGGCCGGCAGCGCCGACGGTACCGGCATCTCCAGGGCCATGAGCCAGGGGCGCGCCTGTGGTTCGAGCGTGACCAGATAATCCACCGGATCGCCGGACCACTCCAGCGGCGGATGCTCGTGTTCGTTGCCGCGGTAACCCGGTTCCCAGCGATAGCCGTCGAAGCTCCAGAAGCTCGGTCCGCGCCAGTAGCGCTGTGCCGGCGGCGGTGGCGCACCGTCGAAACTGACGCGGAATGCGACTTCGTGTGATTCGATCAGCGAGGAAATGTCGCCGGGCGACAGTGAGTCGGACAGACCGGTGCGGCCGGCCCCGCTGTCCGAAGGCAGGCCCCAGAGTGGTCCCGGAATGCGCGGAAACAGTACAAACAGCACCAGCATCAGCGGCAGCGCCAAGGCGATGACGCGGGCGCCCAGACCGAGACTGGTCCGCCAGGGCAGGGCGGCGCCCGGGTGATTGGCATCACCCAGCACCGCCGTGATCGCCACCGCGCAGCCCAGCATGTAGGGCAGCGTCCACAATTCCTGTGAATACAGGAAATGAGTGAGCAGCACGAAATACAGGAGGAACACCACGACCGTGACGTCGCGTCGCGAGCGCATCTCGGTCAGCTTCAGGCTCAGCATCAGCACGAACAATGCGGTGCCCGCGGTCTGGCTGTTGACCCGACCGTAGCTCGCCCAGATCCCGGCGAACGCGGCGAAGCTCAGCACGAACCGCACCCAGCGTGGGGGCAGTGCCCACTGGCGGAACGTCGCCGTGGCACGCCACACGAGCAGCAGCAGCGACACCAGGCCGGCCCACAGCGGCAGGTGCGGGGCATGCGGTGCGATCACCAGAAACATCACCGCCAGCAGACGCAGGAGCGCGTTGCGACTCAGGTAGTCGTCGGCCGCAACCGCGGCCATCACGCCGCCCCGAACAGGGCCAGTGCCTGCAGGCAACGCTGGCGGTGTGCGGGCCCGCGATCCGGAGCCAGCCGCAGGCCCGGAAGGTGCAGACCATAGGTCGCCGAACCGTTATCGGCGTCGAGCACCCAGCGCGTCAGCTGCGAAAGTCGTGCCTCGGTATCCAGGGCGCCGAGCGCGTCCCAGTCCAGCCACAGTTGCTCGTCGCTGCTGTCCGCGAACTGTTTGACCATCGGGTTGGCGAGCTTGGGCAGGCTCTTCCAATGAACCATGCGCGCGGTGTCGCCGCGCTGATAGGGCCGCAGGCCGGCGAACTCCTCCTGGCCGCTGCGCGTGCTGGTGCCGTGTCCGCCGCGGCCGTGTCCGGCTGGCATCGGAAGGCCCGGCGGGGCGGGCTGAGGATAAACCAGGCTGCGCATTTCCAGTTCCACCCAGGTCCAGGCATGGAAAAGACCCAGAGGAAACTCGGTGGACACCGCAAAGATCCCGGCCGGGATCCACCCGCGTGCAGGCGCGGACTTTCGCAATTCGGCACGCGTTTCCGTCTGTTGCGGTACATCGAAGGTGTCGCCGCTCGGCTCCGCGTGCGGCCAGCTCAGGGTCACGGCGCAGCGCGCGCTGGGCGCGCGATTGCTCAGCAATACGGGGAAGTGCGCTGTCTCGCCGGCGAACACAGGCTCCAATTCACCGACGCGCAGGCGCAGATTCACCAGATTGGCGTGCGTCAGGTGCATGGCCACCAGACCGACCCCGGACAGCAGAAAGGTCAGCAGAAAGCCGAGACTGTTGGAGTAGTTCATCGAACCGAGCAGCATCGCCAGCAACAGCACGGCGAACACATAGCCGTAGCGCGAGGGCACGATGTAGACGCGGCGCCGCGAGATCACCACCGGCCCGGCCTCGCGGCGCACGCGTGCGAGCACCCAGGCATCGATGCGCGTCTGAACGGAACGCAAGGGATGCAACAGGATCTTGCCGATCAACCAGATTCGCATACGCTATTTCGCCTCACGCCTCACGCCTCACGCCTCACGCCTCACGCCTCACGCCTCACGCCTCACGGAATCGCGACTTCGGCGAGCAATTGCGCGGCGCTCGGTGCCGCGACGCCACTGGTCTTGGCCACCAGGCGGTGCTCGACCACGGCCGCGAATACCGCCTGCACGTCTTCCGGTACCACGCCATTGCGCCCGTCGAGCAGCGCCCAGGCCTGCGCCGCGCGGCGCAGCGCCAGCCCGCCGCGCGGCGATAGGCCGTGACGCAGGCCGCCGTGTTCGCGCGTGTGCTGCACCAGCGCGAGCAGATAGTCGACCAGGGCCGGGCTGGTCCGGACTTCTCGAACGCGTGCCTGCAGCTTGAGCAGGCTCTCGGTGTCGAGCACGGCGCGGATGTCGTCGACCAGATCGCGGCGCTCGCCGCCGGCCAGCAGCTCGCGTTCCGCTGCCTGCGGCGGGTAGCCCAGCGAAATCCGCATCAGGAAGCGGTCAAGCTGTGATTCGGGCAGGGGAAATGTACCGATCTGAAACAGCGGGTTCTGGGTGGCAACCACGAAGAACGGTGAAGGCAGGGCGCGGGTTTCACCCTCGACGGTCACCTGGCGCTCCTCCATCGCTTCCAGCAAGGCCGACTGGGTCTTGGGGCTGGCCCGATTGACTTCGTCGGCCAGCACCAGTTGCGAGAAGATCGGACCCGGATGGAAGCGGAATGTGCCTTGTTGCGGCTCGAAGATCGAGACACCGAGGATGTCGGCCGGCAACAGGTCGCTGGTGAACTGCAAGCGTTGGAACTGCAGGCCCAGGGTCTGCGCCAGGCTGAGCGCCAAGGTGGTCTTGCCGACACCCGGAATGTCTTCCACCAGCAGATGGCCGCGTGCCAGGAAGCAGGCCAGGGCGAGACGGATCTGTCCGGGCTTGCCGAGCATGATGCTGCCGATGGCGTCCAGCGCCGGTTTCAGTTCAGGGTGCATTTAACGCATTTGATCGGATTTGGGGCTGAGTTTACCTGTCGAACGGCTTGCGTCTGTGCTTGTGGCCGTTGCTGCGCATGCGTCAACATACCGGTCGTTCAAATATTTCGGAGTTGCCGCATGGATCGAATTTCGCGGGAATGCGAGCAAGCCATGCGTCATGCGCTGGACTATCGCACCTGGCGCGATGCCGCAGCCGAGCTCGACCGGCGCGAGGGCCGCGACGAGTGGAAGGAAGACGAGACCTCGCAGGACTATGACTGGCGCCTGGTGCGTAGCCGGCTCAAGCACTTGCGCCAGATGCGTGGTGATCGCGATGTGCGCCAACTGGTTCACCACCTGCGTCAGGGCCTGCACTGGAATCTGGCCAACATCGGCAATCCGCGCCTGTACTCGTATTCGCGGGTCGGCACCAAGCATCTGATTCATGACTACGTGGCCGAGGTCACCGGCGTTCTCGAATACCTGGCCGACAATGAATTCGAGGATTTCCCGTATCACGAGAAGCTGAAATTCTTTCATGAGGTGGCCTTGTCCTACGGCCGTTCCGCTCTACTGCTGTCGGGCGGGGCGACCCTGGGGCTGTTCCACGTCGGCGTGGTCAAGGCGCTGTATCTGGAGGATGCGATGCCGCTGGTGCTGAGCGGCTCCAGTGCGGGTTCCGTGGTGGCGGCGGCGGTGGGTACGCGCAAACCGACCGAGGTCGAAGAGCTGCTGGATCCGGAGACCTCGTACTACCGGTTCTGGCGCGCCCTTGGTTTGGCGCAGATGCTCAAGCGTCGCACCGTCATGGACCCCGTGCAGATTCGCCGGGCGATCAACAAGAACGTGCGCGATCTCACCTTCGAAGAGGCTTTTGAAGTGTCGGGGCGTGCGATCAACATCACGGTATCGCCGGCCGGCAGCAACCAGCCGCCGCGCCTGCTCAACTATCTGACCTTCCCGTATCTGTTCGTGCGCGAGGCGGTACAGGCCTCCTGTTCGGTGCCCTTGCTGTTCCCGCCGGTGATGCTGATGAGCAGGGACGAGCACGGCGAACACCAGCCGTTCATGCCCTTGCTGAAGTGGAATGACGGTTCGCTCAAATCCGATCTGCCGGTGCTGCGTCTTCGGCGCCTGCACAACGTCAACCACTTCATCGTCAGCCAGACCAATCCGCACGTGCTGCCGTTTCTCGGCAAACAGGATCCGAGCGAGCGCCTTGGTGTGGTCGGCGGCGTGCGCGAATATGCGTTCTCCAGCGCACTGGCGCAGGCGCGCGGACTGGTCAACCTCGCTCGCGCGGTGACGCCGGTGCCGGGCATCCAGCGCAAGCTGGAAGGTTTGTCCTCGATCCTCGATCAGGACTATCGCGGCAACGTCACGATCGTTCCGCAGCAAAGCCTGTGGCGGTACATGAAGGTCACGGCCAATCCGCGGATCGACGACGTCAAGCGGTTCATCCTGGAAGGCGAACGCGCCACCTGGTCACGGATGTCCCAGGTGAGAAACCAGATCCTGATCAGCCAGGCTCTGGACCGTTGCCTGCAGCGTCTGGAAGCGCGCCTGAGCGATCCGCAACGGGTTTCCCGCATGCCGCCGCCAGCGCCCAAACGCGACGGCGAGGGAAATCTGCGGATCGTGCGGTCGAAGCCGTGAATCGAACGGCGTTTTCTCGCGCCAAGACGCGAAGACGCTAACAGCCATGCCGCGAGCGGCACCCCGCAGAATGAATCGCCTGCGGCATGGCCGTTGCCCTCACCCACCGCTCGCAGTCGCGAGCGGTGCTCCCTCTCCCGCAGGCGGGCGAGGGTAGCTCGGCATCACGCCGCGCGTGATTCACGTCAAGTTGAAGGCTATCAAGCAAAACGACTTCTTTGGCTTTTCTTTTTCGCCTTGGCGTCTTGGCGCGAAACCAGGCGTTTTCCGGCCTCAGCCTCAGTCGACGTAGAGGGAAGAAACCGATTCTTCCGCGCTGACCCGGCGGATGGTTTCGGCAAGCAGGCCGGCGATGCGCAGCTGCCGGATCTTCGGGCAGCTGGCGGCCGAGGGTGTCAGCGGAATGGTATCGGTCACCACCAGTTCGTCGAGTTGCGAGTTGGTGATGTTGTGCACGGCCGGCCCTGACAGCACGGCATGTGTCACGTAGGCGACCACGCGAATCGCACCCGCAGCCTTGAGCGCGCCAGCGGCCTGACCGAGCGTGCCGGCGGTATCGACCAGATCGTCGATCAATATGCAGGACTTGCCGCGCACATCCCCGATGATGTTCATCACCTTGGCTTCGTTGGGGCGCGGGCGGCGCTTGTCGATGATCGCCAGATCGGCATCGTCGAGGCGCTTGGCCAGTGCGCGCGCGCGCACTACGCCGCCGACATCCGGCGACACCACGATCAGGTTCTCGTATTTCTGGCGCCAGATGTCGCCAAGCAGCACCGGACTGGCGTAGACATTGTCGACCGGAACGTCGAAAAAGCCCTGAATCTGGTCGGCATGCAGATCGACCGTCAATACGCGGTCGGCGCCACATTCACCGATCATGTCGGCCACCACCTTGGCCGAGATCGGCACGCGCGAGGACCGTGTGCGCCGGTCCTGACGGGCGTAGCCGAAGTAGGGAATCACCGCGGTGACGCGGCCGGCCGAAGCGCGCTTGAGCGCATCGATCATCAACAGCAGTTCCATGATGCTGTCGTTGGTCGGTGTACAGGTCGGCTGGATGATGAAGACATCCTTGCCGCGCACGTTCTCCAGAATCTCGACATAGACCTCGCCATCCGAAAAGCGGCTTACGGTGGCGTTGCCGAGCGGCGTCTTCAGATAGTTGGCGATGTCCTGCGCCAGGACCGGATTGGCATTGCCGCCGAACAGCATCAGTTGACCGTCGGTCACTTCCGGATCGGCGAGGCGCGGATTGCCCGTGGACGACAGCGACTGCGAGTTGACATGGGAAAGTGCGTTTCCCGTGGCACTCGCTATGACTTTTTGACGGCTCATGGATCAGGGGCCTTGTCGGATGCCGGAAACATCGACCACGGTGCTGGAAATGGCTGGGGCGGATGGATTCGAACCATCGCATGACGGGATCAAAACCCGTTGCCTTACCGCTTGGCTACGCCCCAGTAGCGGGTGCGCATTATCCGTGCTCGTGCCGTCCTGCGCCACCCCGAAATGAACGAAGGGCGCCGCGCGGCGCCCTTCGGATTTCACCAACCGACGGCGGGCCGTCGGATCGCCGCTACGGCGCCGACGGTATGGCCGCGGTTGCACAGGCGGCGTTGATCTGAACGCTCGACAAGACCGTGGCCAGGCCGGCGTGGAAAGTCAGCCGCAGCGAGTCGTAGGGCATCGTCGTCGGAATCGTCGCCAGCGCCGCGTCGCTGTCGACGTTGTCGGTGAGCTGGGCGCCGAGCAGGTCCAGCCGCAGCGGAAGGGTGTCGCCGCTGCTTTCCTGCACGATGCCGTTGAGCAGCGTGGAGACTTCGACCTGGGAACCGATTTCCGCCGTCAGCAGCACACCGGCCGGGCGGCTGATGAGGAAGCCGGCGTCGTCGCCGCCCTCGAACGGCAGTTCGTAGGCGTTGTCCGCTTGCAGCGACACCGTCACCGAGGCTTCGCCCTGCAGCAGCGCCACCGGGACCGACATGGTGGAGTAGGTGTCGAGCGGTTCATCGACGATATTGTCGGTGTTGGACACGCTGCACAGCAGGCACACGCCGCCGGTGTCGTTGGTAACGACGGCGCCCTTCGCGGCGATCAGCTGCGTGGTGCAGGCCTGGGCATCGGTGATGACGGTGAGCGTGGCGCTGGCGTCGCGCATCGACACTTCCGGCGCGGCATCCATCTTCAGCGTGCCGGTGATGGTGGTCGTGCCGACCGCCACGCCGGTGGCGAAACCTTCGGCGTTGATGGTGGCGACCGCCGGGTCGGCGCTGCTCCAGTCGATCAGCGAGTCGTCGATGGGGCCTTCGCTGCCGTCACTGAAGCGGCCGATCAGCACGAACTCCGAGCGGCTGCCTTCGAGCACCGATTTGGTGTCCGGTTCGACCCCGATCACTGCCTCGAGATCGAACACCGGCGGCGGCAGTTCGGTGGCGCCGCAGGCCTGGTACACATCGATGCTGCTCAATGCCGTGGCCAGACCGGAATTGAACGTGAGGCGAATCGCGTTGTACGGCTTGGTGGCGGTGAAGGACAGCAGGCTGGCTTCGTCGCCGATCAGGTTCTGACCCAGCAGGTCCAGCCGCAGCGGCGTGGTATCGCCGGTGGACTCCTGTTCGGTGCTGTTGAGCAGCGTGCTGACCTGGATCTGCGACAGCAGTTCCAAGGTCAGCAGCTGTCCGTTGGGGTGGCCGACGATGAAGCCCGGCTGGGTTCCGGCGGCGAACGGCACCGCGTACGGCGGCGAGGAGCCGGCGGCCGTGGTGATGGAGCCGCCTGCGCCGAGCAGGCCGACCGGAATGGTGATCGACGCGGCGTCGGTCTGGTCGTCGTTGATGAGGTTTTCCTCGTCGTCGACCGAGCACAGCAGGCAGCCGACCGTGACATCGGAACCGACCTGGGCGCCCTCGCTGGCCAGCAGCGGAATCGAGCAGACGGCGTTGGCGATCACCAGTTGCGCGGTGGCCTCGCACATGGCGCCGGCGTCGCAGTCGGTGAGGATCGCGGTAATCGTGACTTCGCCCTCGGCGATGCCGGTGGCGACGCCGTTGTCGTCGATGGTGGCCAGCGTGACATTGCTGCTGGACCATTCGATCTTGCTGTCGTCGATCGTCGCCTCGTTGCCGTTGTTGAAGCTGCCGATGGCCTTGAACTCGGTCGAGGTTCCCGGCACCACGCGGCCCACCGGCGGTTCCACGCGAACCAGATCGGTCAGCACCGGCGTGCTGACGGTGACGCTGGCGCTGCCGCTGATGTCGCCGCTGCTGGCGGTGATGGCGGTGCTGCCTTCGGCCACGGCGGTGGCCGTGGTGGTGGCACCGCTTGCGGGGTCGACGGTGACCACGGCCGTGTCCTCGGAACTCCAGCTCACGGGGTCGGCGATCAGGCGCGGCAGCGGGTCGTCGCTGTAGACGCCCATCGCGGTGAAATCCTGTTCACCGCCGACCGGGATGTCGGCACTGTCGGGTTCGACCACGATTTGATCCAGTACCGGCGCCGTCACGGACAGCATGGCGGTGCCGACGACGTCGCCGTTGGTGGCACGGATTTCGGTCGAACCCTGGGTCACGGTATGGGCAACGCCGTTGTCCTCGTCGATGGTGGCGACCATTTCGTTCTGGCTGCTCCACTGCACGTCGACCGGGCCGGTGTTGGTGGTGCCGGCTTCGGTCATGAAGGTGCCGGTGGCGGTGAATTCGACGTTGCGGCCCAGAGGCGCGCTCGCCATTTCCGGCGTGACCGCGATCGAGGTCAGGACCGGGATGCCGTTGACCGTCAAGGTCACCGAGGCGCTGATGCCGCCGCTGGTGGCGGTGATCGATGTGGAGCCCTCACCGACGCCGGTGGCGACGCCGCTGTTGGCGTCGACGGTGGCCACGGCCGGGTCGCCGCCGGCCCAGGTCACGTCCACGTCGTCTTCGTACGGTTCGCTGTCCGGGTTGTCCGGGTTGTCCTGGAAGGTGCCGGTGGCGGTGAAGCTGACCGTGTCGCCGATCGTGATCGTCGGGTCGGTGGGCGTGATGGTGATACTGCTCAGAGTCGGTGGCGACACGGTGACCGTGGCGGTGGCGGTGATACCGCCCTTTTTCGCGGTCACGGTGACGCTGCCGTCGTCGACGGCGGTCAGCGTGCCTTCCCCGTCGATGGTCGCGATCGATTCGTCGCTGACGCTCCAGTTCGCGGATACCGTTTCGGTGGTGCTGTCGGGAGTGCTGTCCGGCTGGGTGGTGAACGTCCCGGTCGCCGTGAAAGTCTGGGTTTCACCAATGCGGACCGTCGCTACGGGCGGGTCGACGCTGAGGCCGGTGAGTTTGGGTGTGAAATCCGGGCTGCTGACACCGCCGCCGCAACCGGCAAGAAAAGCCGCGCACAGCACGACCGTCGTCCAGAATCCCCTCATAGCCAGCTCCCTTTTGGTCCAACCAAAATCCTATTTCCGGTCTTTGTCGAAATCAGGATCGCCGGTGACACACTAGCTGATCTGCTGATTGCAACGGCGCGAGTCTAGCCAAGACCGTCCATCTCCGCCAGCGGAAATTGGCGAATTCTCATCGATTTATGTAACGAAGTGCAGACAGTTCCGAGACGCGGGCGGGTTTCTCAAACTGAACAATTCCCCGCCAGCGCCTTCGTCGGCGCAATGCGCAGTGAGTGCTTATTGCACCAAATCGAGCAGCGGCGAGTGGGCCAGCCCCGGCGTGACCATGCACAGGCCGGGGCCGGACCATCGCGAACGCAGAGTTTCGGCGGCCTCGAAAGTCGAGAATTCCGCAAACACGCTGGCGCCGGTGCCGGAGAGGCGGGGCGCGGCACCGAGCCCTTGGAACTGGCGGAAAGTCTCCTCGACCGGGGGGAACAGGCGCCGCGTCACCGGTTCACAGACGTTAGTGCAGCGGCCGGCCTTGAAGTCGGCGAAATCCACCACTGGATGGTCGCGGCGCAGAGACGCGTCGTTGAATACGGTGCCGGTATTCACGCTGCACTCGGGGCAGGCGATGACGTACCAGCTCGACGGCAGCGCCACCGGCTGCAGGATTTCGCCGACGCCCTCGGCCCAGGCATTGTGGCCACGGACGAACACCGGCACGTCGGCACCGAGTTGCAGGCCGATCGCCGCCAGCCGGTCCACCGACAGCCCCAGTTTCCATAACAGGTTGAGGGCGACCAGGGTGGTGGCGGCGTCGCTGGAGCCGCCGCCAAGGCCGGCGCCGAAAGGCAGGCGTTTGTCGATGGCGATATCGGCGCCGAGGCGGCAGCCGCTGGCGGCCTGCAGGGCGCGGGCCGCGCGCAGGCTCAGGTCGGAGGCCTCCGCGATATCGGGCAGCGGCGTGGTACGGCGGATGCGATCGTCGTCGCGGACTCGCAGGTGCAGGCGGTCGCCCCAGTCGACGAGCCGGAACAGCGTCTGCAGCTGGTGATAGCCGTCGGCGCGGCGACCGGTGACATGCAGAAACAGATTGAGCTTGGCCGGTGCCGGCCAGGCACTGAATCCCAGGCGCGAGCTCAAGTGCCGGGCTCCCATTGATCCACGAGCACGCGCACCGAGAGTTCGCCCTGAGTCAGGCTGAGGCGCCGCGGCAGGTCGAAAACCGGCGCCAGCGCCGGCGCGGTGCGGTATTCCTCGTAGTTCACGGTCCAGCCGGCCTGAGTCAGATTGCGCAGGCGCGCCTGCGCATCGAATTGAGTCTGCGCCGGCGCATTCGGCGCCGGCAGGCCGAGTATCCACCAACGCAGCTTGTCGACCGGCAGCGTCCAGCCGAGCTGACTACGCAGCGTGGCTTCGGGATCGCGGGTGACCAGGGTCTGGTCCTTGTGCCGGATCGTGGCCTGTTCCTGAGTCCCCTCGATCAATACCGCGCCGGCGCCGAACGGGCCGGAGAGTCGCAGCGAATAGTCGGCGTCACGTTGATTCCACAGCAGGTTCGCGCTTCCGGACACCGGGCCGCGCGCCGAGACGCGGCCTTCGAGCCCGAAGCTGGCGATCGCGCCGAGCGCCTGCTGGCGCGCCTGCCAGTCGGCCGGCGCCTCGCTTTGCGCAGGCCCGCCCAGCGTTGCGCAACCACTGATCAGCAGTGCGACGCCGAGAGCCAGGGCCTCGATCCAGCGGGCCGCGTGGCGCATGCGGATCAGCGGGCGAGACGCCCGACCGTTTCGCGCAGCACCGGATGGTCAGGGTCGTCGCGCAGAGCCGTTTCCCAGACTTGGCGGGCCTCGGACTGGCGGCCCATCTGCCACAGCACCTCGCCCAGGTGCGCGGCGATTTCCGGATCGCGCATGTGGTCGAAGGCGCGTTGCAGGTAGTCGTGCGCCTGCTGCAGGTCGCCCAGGCGGTAGTGCACCCAGCCGAGGCTGTCGATCACGGCGGCATCGTTGGGTGTCAGTTCGGCGGCGCGTTTGATCAGGCCCAGCGCTTCCTGAAAACGCTGCGTGTGCGTGGTCAGCATGTAACCGAGTGCATTGAGCGCGCGCGCATCTTCGGGGTCCAGTGAGACGATCCGGCGCAGATCGGCCTCGGCCGCTCCGATATTGCCGAGCTGTTCTTGGACCAGCGAGCGGCCATAGAGCAGGTCGGCATCGTCCGGATGCTCGTCCAGCGCCTGCTCGTACATCTCCAGCGCGGCCGGGTATTCCTCGGAGGCGTAGAGGATTTCGCCTTCGGCCGAGTACAGGCGGGTGCTGAGCTGCGGATAGGCGCGGCGCAGGCGTTCGAGCTGCGAGCGGGCCTCGTCGACCCGTCCGAGCTGGGCCTCGACGGCAGCGATGCGCATCACCGCGTCCAGACCCTGCGGGCCACCTTCGACCTGGCTGTACCACTCCAGCGCCTTCTGCGGTTGCTTGTCGACTTCGGCGATACGGCCGAGGTAGTAGGCGGCCTCATCGCGGCGCTGGCCGCTATTGATCAGCTGCTGCAAATGGCCGCGAGCCGCATCGATATTGCGTTGATCCAGTTCGATCAGCGACAGCGCGTAGAGCGCATCGGCGTTGTTCCTTTCACTTTGCAAGGCCAGTTCGAGCTGCTTGCGGGCGCGTCCGATCTGGTCGGTTTCGAGCAGCAGCTTGGCGTAGCCGACACGCAGTTCGGCGGCGTTGGGGTTGTCTCGCAGCGCTTGATTGAGTGTCTTGTCGGCCTGTTCGGTTTCGCCCTGGCGGACCTGCACGCCGGCCAGCAGCAGGATCGCTTCCTTGTGAGCGGGGTCGATTTCCAGGGCGCGGCGTGCGGACTGTTCGGCGAGTCCGAGTTCGTCGTAACGCACCGCGATCAGGCCGACCGCGTAATAGGCGGCCGGATCGTGCTCGTTCTCGTCGGCCAGCGTCTGCAGCACTTTCAGAGCCGAGCCGGCATTTTTCGGCTCCTGGCTGAGCAGCAGCGCCAGCGCACGGAAACCTTCACCGCGCCCGCCGGGATGTGCCTCGATCAGCGGTCGCGACTGGCGCAGCACGTCGTCGATCCGGTCCTGGCGCAGATAGAGCCGGGCAAGAACTTCGTTGGCGCTGAGTTCATCGGGATCGATCGACTGCCAGGTCTCGGCGGATTCGACCGCCAGATCCATATCATTGGCCGCCAGCGACAGTGCCGTGGTGCGTGCGGCCAGCTGAGCGTCGGGCCGCGCCGCGAGCACCTGCCTGAATTCGCGTGCGGCCACGCCCGGCATGCCGCGACCTTCCGCCAGTTCGCCGGCCATCATGTGGTACAGCAGACGCGTTGACGGGGTATCGACGCGGGGCTCGACCTGGGCGATTTCGATCGCCGAAGGCGGCGTCATGGCCTCGGTTGCGGGCGGCTCGTCGACCGACAGGTGAGCGCAACCGCCGCAGGTGGCGGCCAAGGCCAGGGAGGCTAGCGAAAGAGTTCGTCTCAAAAGTGGCACCGAGTAGGACGAGGAGGGCGGAAATTCAAGGTTTCAATATACCGCATCTCGCCCTTGGGACCGTCGATCGGGCTCCCGCAACGCCAGCGCCGGCCGACGTTTCCCCGGCACAAAGCGCTACACTAGGCGGGATTGCTTACCGGGTAGCCCGATGGCCCTGATAACACTGGGGCTCAGCCACCACGCCGCACCGCTGGACGTGCGCGAGCGGCTGGCCTTTACCGATGCGGATTTGCCCGACGCGCTGGCGCGTCTGCGGCGGCTGCCGGGCGTCTCCGAGGCTGCCATCGTCTCCACCTGCAACCGCACCGAAGTGGTGACGGTCGCCGACCCCTCGGTCGAGGGTGAGCTGATCGCCTGGTGGGGCCGCGAGCGCAACGCCGAGGCCGAGCTGATCCGCCGCTATTCGTTTACCCATCGCGATCTCGAAAGTGTGATCCACAAGCTGCGCGTGGCCGCGGGGCTGGACTCGATGATCCTCGGCGAGCCACAGATACTCGGGCAGATGAAGCAGTCCTACGCGGTGGCGCAATCCGAGAAATCGGTGGGGCCGGTGCTGTCGCGGCTGTTCCAGCATTCGTTTGCCGTGGCCAAGCTGGTGCGCAACCAGACGGACATCGGCGCGCATCCGGTGTCGGTGGCCTACGCCGCGGTGACGATGGCGAAACGCATTTTTTCGGACCTTTCGGCACAGACGGCGCTGCTGATCGGTGCCGGGGAGATGGTGCAGCTGATCGCGCGGCACCTGGTCGGGCAGGGCGTGGGGCGCATCATCGTCGCCAATCGCAGCCTTGACCGCGCCGAGAAGCTGGCGCGCGAGCTGCACGGCTACGCAGTGCCGCTGTCGGACCTTCCGGCCTATGTGGCCAGCGCCGATCTGGTGATCGCGAGCACTGGCAGCCGTGACCCGGTGCTCGACATCGCCGTGGTCAAGCGCGCGGTGTCGATCCGCCGGCACAAGCCGCAGTTCATGATCGATCTGGCGGTGCCGCGCGACATCGATCCGCGTGTCGGTTCGTTGGAGGATGTCTATCTGTATACGGTCGATGACCTGCGGACCGTGATCTCCGAAAACCTCAAGTTCCGCGAGCAGGCCGCCCGACAGGGCGAGGCGCTGGTCCAGCAATACGCGCTGGAGTTCAACCGCTGGCTCGAAAGCCGTGATGTCGGCGATACCATTCGCCGGATTCGCGCCAAGGCGCGGCTGCAGCGTGATGAGGTGCTGGAGCGGGCGCGCAAGCGACTCGCCAATGGCGAAGATCCCGAGGCGGTGATGGCTTTCGTTGCCGATACCTTGTCGAACAAGCTGCTGCACGCGCCATCGGCGCAGATGCGCAAGGCCGATGCGGTAGAGCAGGCGATGCTGATGTCCACGGCCGAGAAGCTGTTCGATTTGGGAGGCGAGTGATGCGCATGTTTCGCAGGAGGGCGACCGGCGTCGTCGTCGGAGAGCCTTAGCGGGGATCAACCGTGTCGTGCCCGCTGTGTTGTCCCTAGTCTCCCTGATCCCCGATTTCGATGAAGCCCAGCCTGCTTGCCAAACTCGAACGATTGGTCGAACGCCGTGACGAGGTCGGCCGCGAACTGTCCGACCCCGACGTGATCGGTGATCAGACCCGCTTCCGCCGCCTGTCGCAGGAATACGCGCAGTTGGAGTCGCTGACCGACACCTTCGGCCGTTGGCGCGCGGCTGGCGAGGAGCTTGCCAGTCTCACGCAGATGCGTGAGGACAGCGACGCCGAGATGCGCGAACTCGCCAATGCCGAATGGCCCGCCGCGACCGAGCGGCGCGATGCCCTGGAACGCGAGCTGATGGGTTTTCTGGTGCCGCGCGATCCGCTGGACCACGCCAACGTCTACCTCGAAATTCGGGCCGGCACCGGCGGCGACGAGGCCGCGATTTTTGCCGGCGATCTGTTGCGCATGTACACGCGCTACGCCGAGACGCGCGGCTGGCAGGTGGATCTGCTGTCCGACAGTGCCGGCGAGCACGGCGGCTACAAGGAAGTCATCGCGCGGGTGGCCGGCGAGGGTGCTTATTCCATGCTCAAGTTTGAATCCGGCGGTCATCGCGTGCAGCGCGTGCCCGAAACCGAATCGCAGGGCCGCATCCACACCTCGGCTGCCACCGTTGCGGTCATGCCCGAAGTCGAGGATGCCGAGCAGATCGACATCAACCCGGCCGATCTCAAGGTCGACACCTACCGCTCGTCCGGCGCCGGCGGCCAGCACGTCAACAAGACCGAATCGGCGATACGCATCACCCATCTTCCGTCCGGGCTGGTGGTGGAATGCCAGGAGGAACGCAGCCAGCACAAGAATCGCGCACGTGCGATGTCGCTGCTGCAGGCGCGGCTCAATGATCTGGAGCGCAGCCAGCGCGAGCGCGAAACGGCGGCCACGCGCAAGAAGCTGGTCGGCAGCGGCGACCGTTCCGAGCGCATCCGCACCTACAATTTTCCGCAGGGCCGGATTACCGACCACCGCATCAATCTCACGCTGTACCAGCTCGAACGCGTGATTCAGGGCTCGCTCGACGAGGTGATCCAGCCCTTGCAGGCCGAGCACCAGGCTGCACTGCTGGCCGAAGCCGCGGAGGCGCCATGACCACCGTGCGCGGCCTGTTCCTGCGGCTGCTGGCCTCGACCGTGCTGGTGGCCTGCGGGCCGATCTACAGCACCGACTACAATTTCTTTCCGCCGGAAGACAATCAGGGCCGCGCCTGCGTTTCGATGTGCCGTTCGGCCAGGAACTACTGCGTACAGGCTGCCGAGTCGCGTGCCGACTTGCAGGAATCGCGCTGCGAACTCGAAGCCGAACGCGACTACGAGCGTTGCCTCGCACGCTCCAAGCCGGAAGATGCCAAGTCCTGCTATCGCCGGCCGTGCATGAATCCTGGCGTCAACGATGCCCACTGCGAAAGCGAGTTTCGCGGCTGTTACGTGGACTGCGGTGGTGACATCGAGACGGTCCGCAGCTGCCATTTCAACTGTCCCGAGGCGCCGTGACGGCATCGCCAGTCAGTCATCGCGTGACGACGGTCGCCGACGCGCTCACGGGCGCGAGCAAGCGTATCGCCGCGGTCTCCGATTCGCCGGGGCTGGACGCCGAACTGCTGCTGGCGCAGATATTGAAGCTGCGTCGCGCGCAGCTTCCGATTCGCGGCGCCGATGTATTGAGCGCAAGCTCGGCGCAAGCGTTCGAGGCTCTGGTCGCGCGGCGCTGTCAGGGCGAGCCGGTGGCCTATCTGCGCGGCAGCAAAGGATTCTGGACGCTGGACCTGGAGGTGACGCCGGCCGTCCTGGTGCCGCGGCCCGAGACCGAACTGCTGGTCGAATGGGCATTGCAGTGTGTGCACGACGTGGCGCAGCCGGCGCTGGTCGATCTCGGCACCGGCAGCGGCGCCATCGGGCTGTCCCTGGCCAGTGAACGCGGTGATGCGCAGATCCTGGCGACCGACCGCAGCGCGAGTGCTCTGGCCGTGGCCCGGGCCAATGCGAGCCGGCTGAACCTCTCGGTCGAATTCCAGCGCGGTGACTGGTATGCGGCCTGCGCCGGCCGACGCTTCGAGCTGGTCGTGTCGAATCCACCGTATGTCGCCGGCGATGACCGGCATCTGGACGCGCTGCGCGCGGAACCGCGTGAAGCGCTGACGCCGGAAGGCGATGGCCTGTCGGCGCTGCGCGCGATCATCGCCGGAGCACCCGGGCATCTGAAGGCCGGCGGCCGACTGCTGGTCGAGCATGGCGCCGATCAGGGCGCCGCCGTGCGTGCGCTGTTCGAAGCCGCCGGATTCACCGCCATCGAAACCCGCCGCGACCTTGCCGGGCTCGAACGCGCCAGCGGAGGTATCCGCGCATGAGTGATCTGTCCCGCTACAGCCGTCAGGTGGTGCTGCGTGAAGTCGGCGTCAACGGCCAGCAATTATTGCGCGATTCCAGCGTACTGGTGATCGGCTTGGGTGGGCTGGGCTGCGCCGCCAGTCTCTATCTGGCCGGCGCCGGCATCGGGCGACTGGTGCTGGCCGACCGTGATCGCGTGGATCGGTCGAACCTGCAAAGGCAGATTCTGTACAGCCAGGGTGATGTCGGCCGAGCCAAGACCGAGGCCGCCGCCGAGCGCCTGGCCGGGTTCAACCGCGAGGTCGAGATCGAAATCCACGAAGGCCGGCTCGACGAGGATCGACTGGCGACGATGCTGCGCGGCGTGGATCTGGCGCTGGATTGCACCGACAACTTCCCGACGCGTTTCGCGATCAACGGCGCCTGCGTGCGTGCCCGCAAACCCCTGGTGTCCGGCGCCGCGATCCGTTTCGAAGGCCAGCTCGCGGTGTTCGATGCGCGGCGCGCGGACAGCCCCTGCTATGCCTGCCTGTTCCCGGATGCCGGCGAGGCGGCCGAACGCTGCGAGGAAGCCGGCATCCTCGGGCCGGTCGTCGGTAGCGTCGGCAACCTGCAGGCGCTGGCCGCGATCAAATTGCTGCTAGGCCTCGCAGACGAGGCCGGCACCCTGCATCTCTGGGATGCGCTCAACATGGACTGGAAGCGCTGGCGCGTGCCACGCGATCCCGGCTGCCCCGTTTGCGGACTTCACGATGACTGACACCCCGACCGACCGGACCGAATACCTGCCGCGCGAACTCGTGCTGCGTCTGCTGGCCTACGCGCAGCAATCGCCAGAGGCGCGCGTCTGCGGGCTTGTCGGCGCCGACGGGCGGGGGCCGTCCGCCTTGTGGTCGCTGGACAACATCGCGAGTGACCCGATCGCCTCCGCCGCGGTCGACCCCGAGCAGGTTCATCAGCAGCACAGCGCGCTGCGGGCGCACGGTCAGACGCTGTGGGCGAGCTTTCATTCCTGCCCGCAGGGCATTGCCAGTTCGTCCGACATCGAGGTGCAAGGCCTCGGCGACGGATTGCGCTTGGTCGCCGCCCTGGATATTCGCGGTGTGCTGCAACTGCGGTGCTGGCGCGCCTACGGCGGACGTCTCGACGAGTGTGAACTCAAGCTGCCGCAGTAGGTGATTGTTTCAGTCCGGATCGGGCTTTTGCAGGCGCTGCTTCCAGAATTCGGCGTTGCGGATGCCGAGCGACTCGGGGTCGAAGACCGGTTCCACGCCCGCCCTCTTCTGGCGTTCATAGTCGCGTAGCGCCGCCAGTGCCGGCCGCTGCAGGATCACAATGGCGATGATGTTGAGCCAGGCCATCAGCCCCACACCGATGTCGCCCAGGGCCCAGGCCGAGCCGGCGCTGTTGACGGCGCCGTAGCTCACCACCGCCAGAATGCCGATGCGCAGCACCAGCGTCATCCACGGGCGGTGCACCTCGCGGTTGACGTAGGCGATGTTGGTTTCGGCCATGTAGTAGTAGGCCACGATGGTGGTGAAGGCGAAGAACAGCAGCGCCACCGCGACAAAGCCGGCGCCGTAGCCCGGCAGCATCGATTCCACCGCGTTCTGTGCGAAGCCGGGGCCGGGGTCAACGCCGGGCAGGGATTCGCGAATCATGCCACCGGCCGGCCGGATCACGTTGTACATGCCGGTGGACAGGATCATGAAGGCCGTGGCCGAGCACACCAGCAAGGTATCCACATAGATCGAGAACGCCTGCACGTAGCCCTGTTTGGCCGGGTGCGAGACTTCGGCGGCGGCCGCCGCGTGCGGCCCGGTGCCCTGTCCGGCCTCGTTCGAGTAGATGCCGCGTTTCACGCCCCATTCGACGGCCAGGCCCAGCACTGCGCCGAACGCGGCTTCGGCGCCGAAGGCGCTGCGGAAGATCAGTGCAACCACGGCGGGCAGCTGGCCGATGTTCAGAAACAGGATCGTCAGCGCCACCAGGATATAGGCCAGCGCCATGAACGGAACCACGATCTCGGCGAAGTGTGCGATGCGCTTGACGCCGCCGAAGATGATGAAGCCCAGCGCCACCACCACGCCCGCGGCGGTCACACTCGGCGCGATGCCCCAGGCCGTTTCCAGACCCTGCGCAATGCTGTTGGCCTGAACCCCGGGCAGCAGCAGGCCGGTGGCGACGATGGTGGCGATGGCAAAGATCCATGCGTACCACTTCTGGCCCATGCCCTTTTCGATGAAATAGGCCGGGCCACCGCGATACAGACCCTGATCGTCCTTTTCCTTGTAGATCTGCGCCAGCGCCGATTCGACATAGGCGGTGGAGGCGCCGAGGAAAGCCACCGTCCACATCCAGAACACCGCGCCGGGTCCGCCGAAGGCGATCGCGGTGGCGACGCCGGCAATGTTGCCGGTGCCGACACGGCCGGACAGCGACATCGCCAGCGCCTGGAACGGCGTCACGCCGGCCGCCGATTTCTCCCCGCGAAACAGCAGGCGCAGCATTTCGCCGACCGAGCGGACCTGCATGAAGCGCGTACGTATCGAGAAGTACAGGCCGGCCCCGAGGCACAGCACGATCAGGGCGCGGCTCCAGATGATGCCGTTGATGGCGTCGATGACTGCGTCCACCGAGGTGTTCTCCAAAATTGTTATGGGCAAGGTCCGGCGCCCGTGCGATCAGCCCGGACCGGACCGCGGACTGGATAGACCTTCCCCTCACGCAATGGCCGGGCCATCGCGCAGTCAGTCTGCCCCGCTTCGCGGGCTTGGCGGTGTCCATGCCCGGCTGCGGACCGGTAGAATCGCGCGTCCCGACCCCAGCTCCGACCGTCCCGCATGCGCCTGTCCCGATTCCCGATTTCCACCACCAAGGAAACGCCGGCCGACGCCGAGATCGTCAGTCATCAGCTGATGCTGCGCGCCGGCTTCATTCGCAAGCTGGGCAGCGGCCTCTACAGCTGGATGCCGGTGGGCCTGCGCACGCTGAAGAAGGTCGAAGCGATCGTGCGCGAGGAAATGAATCGTGCCGGCGCACTGGAAGTGCTGATGCCGTCGGTGCATCCGGCCGAGCTGTGGCGCGAGTCCGGCCGCTGGCAGCTCATGGGCGACGAGATGCTGCGCATCAAGGACCGTCACGACAACGATTACTGCTATGGCCCCACGCACGAGGAAGTGATCTGCCATCACCTGCGCCAGGACGTGAAGAGCTACAAGCAGTTGCCGCTCAACTACTACCAGATCCAGACCAAGTTCCGCGATGAGCGGCGTCCGCGCTTCGGCATCATGCGCGCCCGCGAGTTCCTGATGAAGGATGCCTATTCGTTTCATCTGGATGCCGAAGGGCTCGCCGCCGAGTACGACAACATGCGCGCCGCCTATGCGCGGATCTTCACGCGGATCGGCGCCGACTTCCGCATCGTCAAAGCCGATTCCGGCAACATCGGCGGTAGCCGTTCCGAGGAGTTTCACATCCTCGCCGGCGCCGGCGAGGATCTGCTCGCGGTATCCAGCGAAGGCAGCTACGCCGCCAATGTCGAGGCGGCAGAAACCCTGCCCGTGTCGGTCACGCGCCCGCCGGTGCTCAAGCCGCTGGCCAGGCTCAGCACGCCGGGACAGAAGACCTGCGCTCAGGTGGCCGAGTATCTCAAGCTCGGGCTCGATGCCAAGGTCAAGCTGCTGGTCGCCAAGGCGGCCGACGGTGGCCTCATCGGCATTGCCCTGCGCGGCGACCACCAACTCAACGAAATCAAGGCGGCCAATCACCCGAAGATCGCCAGTCCGTTCGAACTGGCGGCGGCTCGCGACGTGGAACAGGCCTTCGGCTGCGAAGTCGGCTATCTAGGGCCGGTGAACTGTCCGATTCCAGTCATTGCCGACCATGCCGCGCTGGCGCTCAGCGACTTCGTCTGCGGCGCCAATGAGAACGACCATCACCTGGGTGATGCCAACTGGGGGCGTGACTGCGCCGAGCCGGAGGCCGCCGATCTGCGCATGATCGTCGAAGGCGATCCGGCGCCGGATGGCAGCGGCACGATCCGCCTGCTGCGTGGCATCGAGGGCGGGCACATCTTCCAGCTCGGCCAGAAATACACTCAGGCGATGAACGTCAGCGTGCTCGACGACAACGGCAAGGACGTGACGCTGCACATGGGGTGCTATGGCATCGGCGTGTCGCGTCTGGTGGCGGCCGTGGTCGAGCAGAGCCATGACGCGCAGGGCATGATCTGGCCGGATGCGATCGCGCCGTTCACGGCGATCATCACGCCGATTGGCCTGGACCGCTCCGAGTCCGTGCGTGAAGCTGCGGAGACGCTCTACGCCGACCTGCTGGCGGCCGGCATCGATGTTGCCTTGGATGATCGCGGGCTGCGTCCTGGGGCGATGTTTGCCGACGCCGAGCTGATCGGTATTCCGCATCGGATTGTGATCGGCGACAAAGGCCTGGCCAAGGCCCAGTTCGAGTACCGCCATCGCCGTGCCGAGACCGCCCGGATGATTCCGGCACAGGCCGAGGCGGTACTGGATCAGCTTCGGCAGACGGTCACTGGCTGAATGCGGTCGGACGCGCGGGCTCGGTATATGGTCGGGTGGCGATACAAGAGGGGCTCTGAATTGCACAGTCTGGCAGTCTTGCGGCGCGCGACGATGATTCCGTGCGGCGCCGCCGCTGGAACCGTGATGCTGGGCATGCCCGCCGATTCCGCCCCTCGCAGCAAAAGAGCTTGACGTGGCGGTGGCTCACTACGAGGCAATCCCCCGTGGGAATATACGATCCATCGTGGTTCAGCCAACATCAGGTTGGCAATTCACCGTTCACTTCAGCATCAAGCCCGAGGGTGCAGGGCATACGCATACTCGCCGTCGCTCACCAGAAACGGCAGCCTTTCTACTGACTGGAAAGCACAAAACAGTCGTTCTTTCAGGCGTATGCCTGACAATGTGCCGAGGCGGACATTTGACCCGCCGCCCGCTATTTCTGTCGAAAAGGCCGGCATCGTTTCAAACCGATGAACACAGGCCTTACGGAACTGCAATGGGTCCGTATCCAAACGAAAACGACTTGGCGGCCTGTCGGACTTAGGGGGTCGTAGCGAGGGCCGAAGTCGCAGTCGATCATCCTGAGTCCGACAGGCTGCTAGGCGCCCAGCTCCAGCGGCGGCGCGCCCAGGCGTTCCAGCAGTGCGGCGGCTTCCTGCGGGCGATTCTCGGGCGGGTCCATCGATCCCAGGTAGTGCAGCTTGGACTGGCCTTCGAGCCGGTAGCGCTTGGGCTGGTTCTGGATCAGCTGGATCAGCTTCACCGGGTCGAGTTGTGTCTGTGCGCCGAAGTCCAGGGTCAATGAGCTTTTGCCGGCGCGAATCCGGGTGATGCCGAGCGCCTGCGCCGCCAGTTTCAGCGCCGCGGCCTGCCACAGGCGGAACGCCACTTCCGGCAGCGGCCCGAAGCGGTCGATCATCTCGTAACGCAGTTCCAGCAGGGCCTGCTGGGTGGCGGATTCGGCCAGGCGCTTGTACAGCGACAGGCGCGTGGCGATGTCCGGCACGTAGTCGTCCGGAATCAGCGCGGTGGCGCCGAGGTCGACCTCGCTGCTGCCGTGTTCGAACGGTGCATCCGCGAGCTTGCCGGACTTGATCGCGGCCACGGCGCGTGCCAGCAGGTCGGCGTACATCGTGAAGCCGACCTCCTCGATCTGGCCGGACTGGTCGTCGCCCAGCAGTTCGCCGGCGCCGCGGATTTCCAGATCGTGCGTGGCCAGCAGAAAGCCGGAGCCGAGTTCGCCCATCGATTCAATCGCTTCCAGGCGCTTCTCGGCGTCCGCGCTCAGCGCGCGCTTGCTCGGCACCAGCAGATAGGCATAGGCGCGGTGATGGCTGCGACCGACGCGTCCGCGCAGCTGATGCAGCTGCGCCAGGCCCAGGGTGTCGGCGCGATTGACGACGATGGTGTTGGCGTTGGGAATGTCGATGCCGGATTCGATGATCGTGGTCGACACCAGGATGTCGAAGCGGTGATGGTAGAAATCCAGCATCACCTGTTCGAGTTCGGCGGCACGCATCTGGCCGTGCGCGAAACGCACCCGCGCCTCGGGCACGATCTCGCCCAGCGACTGCGCGGCGCGTTCGATGTCCTTGACCTCGTTGTGCAGATAGAACACCTGGCCGCCGCGCTTGAGTTCGCGCAGGCAGGCTTCGTAGACCAGATTGCGGTCCCAGTCGGCGACGAAGGTGCGGATCGCCAGACGCGCCTCGGGTGGTGTGGCGATGATCGACAGGTCACGCAGACCGGCCAGCGACATGTTCAGGGTGCGCGGGATCGGCGTGGCCGTCAGCGTCAGCAGATCGACTTCGGCACGCAGGTTCTTGAGCCGCTCCTTGTGGCGCACGCCGAAGCGGTGTTCCTCGTCGACGATCACCAGGCCCAGATTCCTGAACTTCACGTCCGGCTGGAGCAGGCGGTGCGTGCCGATCACCACATCGAGCCGGCCCGCTTCCAGCTCGGCCAGCAGTGTCTTGAGATCCTTGTCCGCCTTGAGGCGCGAGGCCACGCCGACGCGTACCGGCCAGCCCGAATAGCGATCCGCGAAGTTCTTGTAGTGCTGTTGCGCCAGCAGCGTGGTCGGTACCAGCACGCAGACCTGGCGATTGTTGTTGATCGCGGCAAAGCTGGCGCGCAGCGCGACCTCGGTCTTGCCGAACCCGACATCGCCGCAGACCACGCGATCCATCGGCTTGTCGGCCGCCATGTCGGCCAGCACGTCCTCGATCGAACGTTGCTGGTCGGGGGTGGTCTCGAACGGAAAGCCGTCGCAGAAGCGCCGGTAGTCCTCGTCGTTGACGTCCATCGCCATGCCCGGCCGCGCGGCGCGGCGCGCCTGGATCTGCAGCAGTTCGGCGGCGACGTCGTGCGCGCGTTTCCTGGCCCGTTCCTGGGCCTTGGCCCAGCGGTCCGAGCCCAGCGAGTGCAGCGGCGCGGCCTGCTCCTCGGCGCCGGTGTAGCGGTGAATCAGTTGCAGCGAGGCCACCGGCACGTAGATCTTGTCGCCGCCTGCGTATTCGATCACCAGGTATTCGGCGGTGATGCCGCCGGCGTCGAGCCGCGTCAGGCCCTGATAGCGGCCGACGCCGTGTTCGGCGTGCACCACCGGGCTGCCGATCGACAGCTCGGACAGATCCTTGAGCAGGGTTTCGGGGTCGCGTACCGGCTTGCGTCGGCGTGACACTTCGGCGCGCAGGCCGAAGATCTGCGCCTCGGCGATGATCAGGCTGCCGTCCGGCAGCTTGAGCCCGTCCTGCATCGGCCCCAGCGTGATGCAATAGCGCCGGTTGTCGGCCAGGTAGTCGTGCCAGCCGGCGCAGTCGCGCGTGGCCACGCCCTTGGGTTTGAGCCAGCCGTTGAGCGCTTCGCGGCGGCCCGCCGATTCGGCCACGAACAGGATGCGTGGTGCCTCGCTGAGCAAGGCCTGCACGGTGTCGGGGGAGCGCGGCAGCAGCTCGCAGGACATGGCCGAGCCTGAAGGCGCGGCCGAGATCGCGACGCGTGAGTGTTCCGCCAGCCGCTCCAGCGCAGCACCGGGGGCATGAAACAGGTCCAGCGGCTTCATCAGCGGTCGTTCGATATCGCCGGCCAGGCGTTCATGGCGTTCCGCAATCTGCTGCCAGTCGGCGTCCAGCGCCGCGTGCAGTTCGCCGACTTCGGCGACCCAGGCCGTGGCCGGCAGATAATCGAAAATCGACTCGGTGTGCTCGAAGAACAGCGGCAGATAGGCTTCGATACCGCCCGGCATCAGCGCCTTGGACACCTGCGTATAAATCCTCGAACGGCTCGGGTCGCCGGCGAAATACGCGCGGTAGTTGGCGCGGAAGGTCTCGATGCCGGACTTGTCGGTCGGAAAATCGCGCGCCGGCAGCATGCGCACTTCCTTGACCTGCTCGGTGGAACGCTGCGTTTCCGGATCGAACACGCGGATGGTTTCGAGCTCGTCGTCGAACAGATCGATGCGATAGGCCGCGGCGGAGCCCATCGGAAACAGGTCCACCAGTGCGCCGCGCACCGCGAATTCGCCCTGGGTCTGCACTTCCGAGACTGACTGGTAGCCGGCGGCCACCAGGCGTTCGCGGAAGGCGATCGGGTCCAGGCGCTGCCCCACCGTCAGCTCGAAGGCGCGGCCGTCCAGCCAGGCGCGCGGCGGCAGCCGCGCCAGCAAGGCATCGGCGGTGAGAATGACGATGCCGTGTGTCATCGACGGCAGGCGGTACAGCGCGGCCATGCGGTCCGACAGGATTTCCTGATGTGGCGAAAAACCGTCGTACGGCAGCACTTCGGTGTCCGGAAAATGCACTACCGGCACTTCGTCGCTGGCGAAGAAGCGCAGCTCGGATTCCAGTTCGTAGGCGCGACCCTCGTTGGCCACCATCGCGACGACGGGGCGTCCGAACCGTTCGGCAGCGTCGCTCAGTGCCAGAGCGGCGGCCGCGCCGGGCAGGCCCTGCCAGAGTGTGCGTTCGCCGGACGGCGGAAGCGGGGGCAGGGCAATCGGACCTCGTTGTTTCACGTTGCTGATCGTAGTTCTCTGGCTGTTGCTCGGCGCGCGGAACCGGTGGCGTGCGGCCTCGGAGGCGGCGCCCAATTCGGGGGGGCGCAAATTATGCCGAAATGAGCGGGTGGCGGTCGTGCGCCGTGCTTATTCGCCGCGCAGCTCGCGCAATACTCGGTTGGTGGCTTCGCGAATCTCGGCGATATCGTCGCCCAGATTCTCCGGCAGGCCCTTGCCGACGGCCGCCAGCGACTGTTCCACGCGGCGCGCGCTGGCGCGCAGCTCGGCCAGTTTGTAGAAGGCCGCGGTGCCATGGATCTGGTGCGCTGCCGAGCGGATCGCATCGCGTTCGCCGCGCATGTAGATCTCCTCCAGCTCCTTGATCTGCAGCGGCAGTTCCTCAAGCAGCAGTTCCGCCAGTTCCGGCGCGATACCGTGCGCCAGCCTTACCGGCGCGTCGGCCCCGTCCGCTGCCTGCGGCGGCGGGTCAGCCGGTCTGCATTGTTGAACCCAGGGTCTCAGGGTCCGCAGCAGCTGACGTTCGTCGAAGGGTTTGAGCAGCACTTCGTCCATGCCGGCGCGGATCACTTCCTGACGCTCCTCCGGCTCCAGATGCGCCGACATGCCGATGATTCCGCAGCGCGCGCCGCTGCCGGATTCGGCGGCGCGAATCTCGCGCGCTGCGCCGGGGCCATCCAGTTCCGGCATCTGCACGTCCATCAGGATCAGCGGCGGACGCCGCTCGCGCCACAGCCGGACGGCTTCACGGCCATCACCGGCTTCCTGTGTCTGTGCCCCCAGACTGTCCAGCAGCAGCGAGACATAGCGCCGACTGGCGACAGTATTGTCGACTACCAGCACTTCGAGGTCCTGTAGCGGCTTTTGGCCGGGTTCGGCCGGCTGCCCCGCCAGGGTGTCGAGCAAGGCCTGATACAGCGGACCGCCGCCGATCGACTGCGGGAGGCAGCGTGCGGCGCCAGCATCGGTAATGGCGTGCTGAACCTCGGTGTCCGAGGAGCTGATCAGCGCCACGCAAGGGCGCTGGGTCTGTCGACAGGCGCCGAACACGTCACGCCATTGGACATCGTCGAGCGCCTCCGGGGTGATGCCGGCGATCACCAGTCGCGGACCTTGCGTGTCGCTTTCGAGCAGTGCCGTGGCGAGGCGCCGGGGTGATTCGAACAGACGTGTTTCCAGACCCCAGTATTCGAGGTGATGCAGCAGTGCCAGGCGTGTGGTCGAACGTGCATCGCACAGCCACAGGCGTACTCCGCGCAGCCCATCCCAGGTCACCAGGGCGCTGTCGCGTTCGAGTTGCGGTCGCAGCGCGACCACCGCGCTGAATGTGGTGCCGATGCCCACCTCGCTTTCGACCTCGAGACGCCCATCCATCAGTTCGCACAGGCGCTGCGTGATCGCCAGGCCGAGCCCGCTGGACGGCGTGCGATTGCTGGTGGATGACGGCGTGAACATCTCGAACAGCCGCTCCATCTGCGCCTCGCTGATGCCACGCCCGCTGTCGGCCACGCTGATGCGCAGCCAGCAGCGTTCATCCTTGCCCTGCTCGCGCATCACGCGGATCACGATCTCGCCGCGTTCGGTGAACTTGATGGCGTTCGACAGCAGATTGGTCACGATCTGTTGCAGACGCACTGGGTCTCCGGACACGCGCAGCGGCACGTCGTGGTAGATCAGCAGCGCGATCTGCAGTCCCTTGTCGTAGGCCAGCGGCGACAGCAGGCCGGTGACGTCCTCGATGCAGTCGCTGAGCACGAAGCTGATCTGCTGCAAGGACAGCCGCCCGGCCTCGATGCGGTTCCAGTCGAGCAGGCTGTTGATCATCGACAGGAGGTTCTCCGCGGACTTGGACAGCGTGCTGACGTACTCGGCCTGCTGCCGGTTGAGCGGCGTTTTTTCGAGCAGTTCGGAAAAGCCCAGAATCGCCGTCAGCGGCGTGCGCAGTTCGTGACTCATGTTGGACAGCAGGTCGTTCTTGAACTGCGCGGCGGCCCGTGCCTCGGTGAGATCGGTCTGGGCGCGTTCGCGCGCGGCGCGCTCATTGGACAGCTCCTGGCGCAGATGGGCCAGCAGGCGGGCGGATTCGCCCCGGGACGCACTGCGGGACTGATGAAGCTGCTCGATCAACTCGTTCAGCACCGTGGCGGCGGACTCCGGAACCCCCATGGCGCGCGCCTGGATACGGTTTTCGGGCCGGTCCTGCATGGCCTGACGCAGCACCCGTCCGAGCCGTTGCAGCCGTGCCGCGAGCCGGCGCTGGGCGGCGACCACGCCCATCAGGCTCAGCACCACGCCAAGCGACAGCAGCACCCATCGCGGATAATCGTCATACATCCACGGAGCGAACCAGGCGGGCAGCAGACCCACGGCCAGCGCCAGCGCCGGTGCCAGCAGCAGCCAGGGCCAACCGCGGATACGGCCTGAAGAGGTTTGACGAGCGCTCAAGTTTTCGCGGTCCGATACACTATTGCGTCGTACTGATCGCATCCGTTCCGGCGAACCCGCAGTCTCGCCCACAGCCCGAAGCGCAATGATTTCAAAGTCCCTGGTCGATTGTATCGGCAACACGCCCCTGGTCGCGCTGACGCGCCTGCCGGGCATCGGCGACAACCGCCTGCTGGCCAAGCTCGAAGGCAACAATCCTGCGGGCTCGGTCAAGGACCGGCCGGCCTGGAGCATGATCCGGCGCGCCGAGCAGCGCGGCGAGATCAAGCCCGGCGACACCCTGATCGAAGCCACCTCCGGCAATACCGGCATTGCCCTTGCGATGGTCGCCGCCGCGGCCGGCTATCGCATGGTGCTGATCATGCCGGAGCATATGAGCGCCGAGCGTCGCGCGGTGATGAAGGCCTTCGGCGCCGAGATCGTCAAGGTGTCCAAGGACGAAGGCATGGAGGGCGCGCGCGATCTGGCGCAGCGCATGCAGTCCGAGGGACGCGGCCGCGTGCTCGACCAGTTCGCCAATCCGGACAACCCGCGCGCGCACTACGAGGGCACGGCGCCGGAGATCTGGAAGGCCACCGACGGTGCGATCACGCATTTCGTGGCGACCATGGGCACCACCGGCACGATCATGGGCTGCTCGCGTTATTTCAAGGAGGTCAAGCCGGAGATCGAAGTCGTGGGCGTGCAGCCGGACGGCGACTCCAGCATCCCCGGCATCCGCAAATGGCCCGAAGCCTATCTGCCGAAGATCTTCGAACGTCCGCGCGTGGACCGCATCATCGAGGCCAATGCCGCGGACGCCGAGGGCACGATGCGGCTGGTCGCCGAAAAGGAAGGCCTGTTCTGCGGGCCGTCTTCCGGCGGTTCGATCTGGGCGGCCTTGCAGGTCTGCAAGCAGGTCGGGAACGCGACCGTGGTCTGCATCGTCTGCGACCGGGGCGACCGCTATATCTCGACCGGGGTGTTCCCGGCGTGAGTTCGGATTTGACTCGGGCTCGCGAGGGAGCTGGCGTAGGGAGGCCAAAGCGAAGCGTGCCCACGCGGAAACAGGCACTGGGCCACGCGTGGGCACCGCCTGCGGTCTTTGCCCATCCTGGGATTTTCTGCGCGCCTTGCGCTGCTCGGTGCGGCTGTAACGGGACGGACAGGACGTCGAGCAGATGACCAGCTTCGACCCCATGTTGGTATTCGACATCGAGACGGTTCCCGATGTGGCCGGCGGTCGCCGTATCCTCGGACTGGACGGCTTCGATGACGCCGACGTACGCACCGCGATGATCTCCGCTCGCATGCAGAGCCGCGGCACTGATTTCCAGCCGCCGCACCTGCAACGCGTGGTCGCGATCTCGGTGGCGCTGCGCAGCGGCGAGGACCGTTTCAAGTGCTGGACCCTGGGCGACGAGGATGCCGATGAGGCCGAGATCATCCAGCGTTTCTACGACGGCGTGGAGCGCTACCGGCCCCAGCTCGTATCGTGGAACGGTTCGGGATTCGACCTGCCGGTACTGCACTACCGCGCGATGCTGCACGGCATCGCCGCACCGGCGTATTGGGATACCGGCGCGCGCGAACGCGAGTCCAAGTACAACAACTATCTCAGCCGCTATCACGAGCGCCACCTGGACCTGATGGACTATCTGGCGCTGTACAACGGCCGCAACTACGCGCCGCTCACGGAGATCGCGGTCCTGCTCGGCTTTCCCGGCAAGCTCGGCATGGACGGTTCCAAGGTGGCGCAGGCCTTTGAAGAGGGCCGAATCCGCGAAATCCGCGAGTACTGCGAAACCGATGTGCTCAACACCTGGCTGGTGACGCTGCGTTTTCTGCGCCTGCGTGGTCAGATCAGTGCGCAGGAGGAAGCGGTCGAGCACGAGCGCGCCAAGGCCTACTGCCGCGACAGCGGCGCCGTCCATTGGAAGGAATTCGTGGAGGCCTGGGAGGCCAAGGCTTGAGCCTCGTCCTGAAGCGGCCGCCGGGGCTGGACCTCGCGCCGGAACACAGCGCCGAGATTGCGGACCTGTCGCATGATGGTCGCGGCGTTGCGCGGGTCGACGGCAAGGTCTGGTTCGTGGCCGATGCACTGCCCGGTGAGCGCGTGCGCTTCTTGCGCACCCGGGGTGGTCGCGACGCGGATGAGGCGCAGGCCTTGGTGATCGAGCGGCCCTCACCGGAGCGTGTGGAGCCGGCCTGTGCCCACTTCGGCGTTTGCGGCGGCTGCGCCCTGCAGCACATGGCGACGGCCGCGCAGGTCCGGTTCAAGCAGAAGCAACTGATCGAGGCGCTGGAGCGCATCGGCCGCGTCCGTGCCGACACGATCGCCGAGGCCGTCACCGGTCCGGCCTGGGGCTATCGCCGCCGCGCCCGGCTCAGCGTCAAGTTCGTCGCGGCCAGGCAGCAGGCGCTGGTGGGTTTTCGCGAGCGCCACAGTGCCTTGATCGCCGACATCGAACGCTGCGAGGTTCTGGATGCGCGGGTCGGCAATCTGATCAGGCCCCTGTCGCAGCTGGTGAGCCAGCTGTCACTGCGCGACCGGATTCCGCAGATCGAAGTGGCCGCGACCGACCGTGTAGCCCTGGTGTTTCGCGTGCTCGATCCCCTGGGGGGCGAGGACCGGCTCAAGCTCGAAGCCTTCGGCCGTCGCCACGCGATCGACATCTATCTTCAGCCTGGCGGCCTCGACAGCCTGCGACCGCTAGGCCGGGTGGAGCCGCTGAGCTATACGCCGGACGGCTCCGAGGCACGTCTGCGTTTCGAGCCCACCGATTTCATCCAGGTCAATTCCACGGTCGCCGAGCGCATGGTGCGGCAGTCGCTGGAATGGCTGGAACCCGCGCCAGGCGATTCCGTACTGGAACTGTTTTGCGGCCTCGGCAACTTCTCGATTCCATTGGCGCAGGCCGGTGCGCGCGTGACGGCGCTCGAAGGCGACGCCGGATTGCTGCGTCGCGCGCAAGACAACGCGCATCGCCTTGGCCTCAAGATTCGTTTCGCCAGGACCGACCTGTTCAGGCCGCGGCCGAATGCAGCGTGGCTGGAGGACGACGTGGACCTGTGCCTGCTCGACCCGCCACGATCCGGTGCGCGCGAGGTTTTGCCGCTGGTGGCGGTGAAGGCGCCGCGCCGTATCGTCTACGTGTCCTGTCATCCGGCCACGCTGGCGCGGGATGCAGCGATTCTGGTGCACGAGCACGGCTATCGGCTGGAACGTGCCGGCATCCTCGACATGTTTCCTCACACCGCGCACGTCGAGTCGATGGCGCTGTTTGTGCGTGCCTGATCGAGAAGAATATTGCCTCGCGCAAGGACGCAAAGGCGCCAAGTAAGGCAAAGCCAAAGAATCTGATCTTGTTGTTGCCGTTCTTCGCGCCTTTGCGCGAGGCCCAGCATTTACTCAGCCCTGATACCAGCGCCGATTGAGCGCCTCCAGCACCTTGTACGGGTATTGCGGCCGGCCGTAGCTGCCGTTGTAACGCGCCAGCGCGTTGACGAGGTTGCCGTTTTCGCGGTCCAGGTAAAACTTGAGGATGGTGCAGCCGTAGCGCAGGTTGGTGGCGGCGAGAAACAGATTGTCGTCGGGGCGGCCGATCTCCTGGATCCAGAACGGCATCACCTGCATGTAGCCCTGGGCGCCGGCCACCGACAGGGCGAAGCGTTCGAAGTGACTTTCGACCTCGATCACCGCCAGTACGATTTCGGGGGACAGCTTGGCGCGTGTGGCCTCGGCGTGCACCTGGCGCAGGAATTCCAGGCGCTGCTCGCGTTCCGGCATGAAGCGGCGCAGGCGTTGCGACATATCCAGCAACCAGACCTCGGCGTCGAAGCGGTCTTCGAAACTGTCGGCCGCGGTCACGGCCGCGATCAGTTGGCGGCGTAGCTCCGGGTCCGGATCCTCGATACCTTGCTGCGCCCAGGCTTTTGGTGCACCCAGGCCGCACAGCACCAGGATCAGGCTTGCGAGCCCGAACCGTATCGTCGATGCTGGGCCGAGCATCGCGTATGCACCGCGTCGCGGCCTCAGCCTGAGCAACGGCATCATGATGAAAACTATGAGTCCCCTGAAACATCTGCCCCTGAAGTGCCTCGTATTGTGCGCGAGCCTGGGTCTGGCCGCTTGCGGCGGTGATAGCGGCGAGGAACCGGTGATCGACGACGGCCTCGATCAGTTCGGGGATCTGGAATTCTCGACCGGCTGCGACTGGCGCGAAATCTTTCGCGAGGGCGAGCAGTTCCATTCCCTGAGCGATACCGCCGCCCGGTACTGGTATGCACTGGCGCCCACCGAGCCGGATGCCGTCGACCCGTCGACGCCGCTGGACGAGGACGGCTTCTTCAACGTGGTGGTGTCCACAGACGAGGACCGCCCGGCCAATGCCGACGTCGACAATGGCTTCGTCTGGCTTAACTGGAAGGGCGACACCGAACTGCTGATCTACCGCATGATGCTGGCTGCCGACAGCTTTGCGCAGTCGATCGACCAGGTCGATCCGGAAGACGATCCGGCCAGCGTCATGGGTGACTGTTTTCCGCAAACCACTTATTGCGATCGAGATGTTTTCGAAGCTTCGTCCGGCCTCAGTCCGGCCGAGGTGTTCGCAACGTGCCAGGCTTCCGCATCATGAAAACCCGAGATCCCAAGGAACCACGCGACACCTCTCGCGACATCGTCACGGTCAAGAATCTGGCAATGCTGTGGGCCGCCAGCGCCGCACTGCCGTTCTTCGTGTATCCGGTGGACGGTTGGAATGTCTACAACAACTTTGCCGTGATCTTCCTGCTGTTCTTCGTGTTCCTGTCGGTCAATGAGACGATGCGCGCGCGGCGCGAGGAACTCGGCATGGGTACCACGCTGTATGCCTGGATTCCGTTGTTGCTGTTCGCGGCCGCGTCGCTGATCTACTGGATGCGCCGGCTGGGGGCCTAAGGGCCATGCCGCTTGCGCATGGCCCTTAGTGAGCTTTGGGTGCTGTCGTGGCTGCTGATGGGCTCCTTGTCGAGCGGAGGGTTGGGTTCGATGCCCAGGTCGGTGAGCTTCTCGGCGTGACTCTTCGCACGCATCGCCGCGCCGCGATCGGCCCGCAAGCGATCAAATAGCGCGACCGGCCGGCCTCGGCCTCGCTTTCGTGGCAATCGCGGATTTTGGGGCGTGGGCCTGGTGCGGCGACAGATCGACGAAGCGAGGGCTCATCAGTCCGGCCAGCACATCGGCTTGCTCCGAGGAAGAAAAGGTCTGGGTTTCGGGTTTCATGAGAGAAGGCAGCCTTCAGTAATTGCGAAGAGGTAGCTGTCTCAGGTCACATTGGCACAGGGGGCATCAGCTCTTGGCTTTTTTGTACTCGCTGGCGAACAACTGCTCTTCGATCAAGGCACAGATCATGTGCTCGATCAGCAGGTGGCTCTCCTGAATGCGCGGTGTGTGTGTGGATGGCGCGGCGAGAACATGGTCGGCCAGCTCATGCACCTTGCCGCCGGCACCGCACAGCGCGACCTTGATCACGCCGAGCCTGTCGCAGGCTTCGAAGCCCTTGAGGATGTTCCTGGAGTTGCCGGAGGTAGTGATGCCGATGAACACATCGCCAGGCCGCGCCAGCGCTTCGAGCTGGCGCGAGAACAGCAGCTCGTAGCCGTAGTCGTTGCCGATCGCGGTCAGTGCCGAGGTGTCGACGGTCAACGCGATGGCCGGCAGGCCCGGGCGGTCGAACTCGAAACGGCTGACGAACTCTGCCGCCACATGCTGTGCATCGGCGGCACTGCCGCCGTTGCCACCCAGCAGAATCTTGTTGCCGTTGCGGAAGGCATCGAGACAGACCTCCACGACGCGCACGATGGCAGCCTGGAGCGCTTGGTCTTCGAGGATCTTCTGTTTGACGGCGATGGAATCGCGAATGTAGTCGGCGATGGTCGCGGTGTTCACTGGCAGTGGCAGGCTCACGTCTACAGCGCCCATGAGCGGACTCCTTCCGTAACGAATGCGAATTTCACGAAGTAATCGCGGCCGTCGAACACGCCGAGATGCGTCTGCACCGGGAAGCAGCCTGGCGAGCGCACCTCGCCCGGTACCGAAATCTGCTGACTATGTGATTCCGACACCTCCAGACGGACCTGCGGGTTCACCAGATACTCAGCCGCGCTGTCGGCCCGCTCCACCCCGGCCATCGGCACGCTCATGCTGCCGTCGTTGGCCACGTAGAGCACGCTGCGCAGCTCGGGATAGCCGACGATGGTCATGGTCACCACGTCGCCAGGGCCCAGCGGCAGCAGCAAATCCCTGTCCGTGCCGGCCGCCGGAGCGGCGTAACGCTGCTGCGTTGTCGGCGGCCTCGTCATCGGCGCTTGTGTCACGGGCTGGCTGGTCTGCGTCTGCACCTGTGTCACCGAAGGCGGGGCTGAGAATGTGCTGCGGTCGTTGTTTGCTGCCCTGGCGCCGAGGGGGCCGACACATAAACGGCTGGATGTTCGGGCGAGGCGGTGTAGACGTCGAAGTCCGGATCCGAAAGCGGCTCCGCTGCGCGATTCTGGACCCGGCCCGGCAGCTCGTAGTCGGGCGCGGTCGCGCAAGCCGCCAGCACAAGCGACACGCCAATCAGCAATGATCCCCAGGGCACGGCCTTTCTCACTGACTCTCCGGATGCCGGCTTCGACGCAAGCTGGCAATGACTCGCATGGTTCGTTATCACATCGGCAAGCGGCGTAGCCGTGGAATGATCGGCGCCACGATGACCGAGTTTACTACCCCCAACCACCCAATACGTGATTGCCCCGTGATTGCCCGGTCGATATAGCACCTCGCGGCGCGGGCTGTCACGTCGTCAAGATGGATCATGGCCGCATGTCGAGTCTGAGTGAATCCCGACCGTAACCGGTGATGCTGGATGGCGTGCGCCAAGCTGATCTATGCTTTGTGTAATCGACCCGACCGGACCGAGCCGGCGTCGCCCACCGTTAGTCGCACCGAGCGGCACCGTCTGGTGCTCTCATCACCCGAGTGATCCCGATGATTCGAAGCCCACTGCGCGCGCTGGTTCTGCTTGTCCTGCTGTCCGGTATTCCGGGCGCGGTGTTTGCGGAGGCGTTTCGCGTGGACCTGGTGGTGTTCCTCGACCAGAACTATCAGCGCGGCTCGCCCAATCAGGACACCGAAGCAGCGCGCCTGCCGGCGCTGACCGGGGCGATCGACATGGACGATACCGCAGGTCTCGCCGCCGCCGGAATCGAGCTGCTGCCGGAAGCCGATACGCGCCTCGCCGAAGTCTGGAACCGGCTCGGCAATGCCAAGCGCTTCAAGCCGCTGACCCGCATGGCCTGGATTCAGCAGTCGCCGCCGGAGTCCGGCGGACCGAAAATCCGCCTGCACTACGGGGATCTGCTGCCCATCGAGCGCGCCTTCGACGAACCGACGCTCGGCCCGACCACGCCCGGCGAAGACGGTGGTGGTGCGGCACAGGTGTTCGCGCTGGACGGCACGATCAGCCTGCTGCTGGGCCGCTTCCTGCATCTGGATGTGGACCTGCAATACGCCCAGCATCAGGACGGCACCGTCGCCGGCTATTTCATGCGCGAATCGCGGCGGCTGCGCTCCGGAGAACTGCACCACCTCGACAGTCCGCGTTTCGGCGTGATCACCAAGATCACGCGACCCGACGACCCCGCCGGCGACGAATAGCGCGGCTCAGCGAATCGCGTACAGCGCCAGGTACTCCGCCGCCACCTTGTCCCAGGAAAAATCGCGCTTCATGCCGGCGCGCTGCATCGAACGCCACAGTGCGGGCTGGCGCCACAGTTCCAGCGCACGCCGAACGCCCCAGAGCAGCCCGCCAACGTCCGCGTTCTCGAAGTGCACGCCGGTGGCACGAGCTTCGGCCAGTGTCTCTTCATTGGCATCGATCACCGTGTCGGCGAGGCCGCCGGTACGGCGCACCACCGGAATCGTGCCGTAGCGCTGGCTGTACATCTGGTTGAGTCCGCAGGGCTCGAAGCGCGAGGGCATCAGGAACAGATCGGCGCCGGCCTCGATGCGATGCGCCTGGCCTTCGTCGAAACCGATGTGCACCGCCATCTGCTGCGGAAAGCGCCGCGTCAGGCCGAGCAGCGCCTGTTCCTGCGCGCGATCACCGGAACCCAGCAGCACGAATTGCAGTCCCGATTCGAGCAGTTGCGGCAGCGCGCCGAGCAGCAGGTCGCTGGACTTCTGCTGCGCCACGCGACCCACCCAGCCCATCAGCGGCGCATCCGCCGCCAGTGGCAGGCCGAATTCGGCCTGCAGCGCCGCCTTGTTGACGCGTTTTCCGGAGACGAAATCGCGCCGGCCATAGGTACGCGGCAGCAGGGCGTCGCTGGCCGGATTCCACACCGCGTCGTCAATGCCATTGAGAATGCCGCTGAGTTTGCCGCGATGTGCGCGCAGCAGCCCGTCGAGGCCGCAGCCGTACTCCGGCGTCTGGATCTCGGCGGCGTAGCTCGGGCTCACCGTGGTCACCGCGTCGCTGCAATTGATGCCGGCCTTGATGAACGAAAGATCGCCGAATTCCTCGATCGCATCGGCGTGCCAGAGCGAGCCCGGCAGGCCGAGGTAGAGCGCATGCTCACCGGCGAAACGGCCCTGATAGGCCAGGTTGTGAATCGTGAAAATGCTGCGCGGCGGCTGTGGCTCGACGCTGAGCCAGGCCGGCACCAGGCCGGTTTGCCAGTCGTTGGCGTGAACGACGTCGGCACGCCAGCCCAAGGCGCCGCAGGCAAGCTTGGCCACGGCTTCCGAGAAGCAGCCGAAACGCCAGGCATTGTCACTCCAGTCCCGGCCTGCGGCGTCTCGGTAGGGATCGCCCTCCCGCGCGTACAGACTCGGGCAGTCCAGCAACCACAATGGCGCCGGGGTCTCCGGAAGGCGCCCTTCGATCACGCCGAATCGCTGACCGCGTATCTGCAGCGACCCCACTTCTTGTGCATCCTGCAGCCGCTCCAGCGTGCCGCGGTAGGCCGGCATCGTCACGCGCATGTCGATGCCGGCACGCTGCATCGCCGCCGGCAGTGAATGGGCGACATCGGCGAGACCGCCGGTCTTGACCAGCGGCCAGATCTCACTTCCGGCGAACAGGGCAGTGCTCATCGTTCAGTCGTCATGCAGTGTTCAGGCGTTCAAGGCAAGTATGGAAAGCAAGGATACGATCAGACGTGGTGCGGTGTCGCTGAACATGGCATGCATCGCGCTAGGCTGAAAAAAATAGTCTATCGACGCGAGTTTCAGTACTTCCATAGACCTTCATCGACACCGTCATGGCGGAGATCACAAGATGAGCATTCAGGAGATGAGCATTCAGGCCGAAACCGATCCGCGCTTTGTCAGCCGCCTCACCAAGAACACCCTTGCCCTGATCATGGCCGGCGGACGCGGTTCGCGCCTCGGGCCGTTGACGCAGTGGCGCGCCAAGCCGGCCGTGCCGTTTGCCGGCAAGTTCCGCATCATCGACTTCGCCCTGTCGAACTGCATCAATTCCGGGATACGCCGCGTCGGTGTGCTGACGCAATACAAGTCGCATTCGCTGATCCGTCATCTGCAGCAGGGCTGGAGCTTCCTGCGCGGCGAGTTCGGCGAGTTCGTCGAACTGCTGCCGGCGCAGCAGCGTATCGACGAGAACTCCTGGTATGCCGGTACCGCTGACGCGGTCTATCAGAACATCGACATCATTCGTGACCACGAGCCCTCGCATGTGCTGATCCTGGCCGGCGATCATGTCTACAAGATGGACTACGGGCGCATGCTCGCGCGCCATGTGGAAACCGGCGCCAAGATCACCGTGGGTTGTGTCGAAGTGCCGCTGCACGAGGCCAGCCAGTTCGGTCTGATGGAAGTCGACGAAGTCGGCAAGGTCGTCCGTTTCGTCGAAAAGCCCAAGCAACCACAGCCGATGCCGGGTTCGAACGATCACGCCCTGGCATCCATGGGCATCTACGTGTTCGACGCCCTGTATCTGCTGGAGTTGCTGACCAAGGATGCCGGTACCCTGCGCTCCAGCCACGATTTCGGACACGACGTACTGCCGGACGCGATCGAGGCCGAAGGCGTCTATGCCTATCCGCTGCGCGACGTGCACGACCCCGCCCAGGAAAGTTATTGGCGCGATGTCGGCACGGTGGACGCGTTCTGGGAAGCCAATCTGGAACTGTGCGACGTGCTGCCGGAACTCAATATCTACGACGAGCAGTGGCCGATCTGGACCTACCAGCTATCGACGCCGCCGGCCAAGTTCGTGTTCGACCATCCGCAGGGGCGCGGCTACGCCGTGGATTCCATGATCGCCGGCGGCAGCATCGTGGCCGGCGCCGAGGTGCATCGCTCCGTGCTGTTCTCGAACGTGCGGGTTGAGCCGGGTTCGCATATCGAGCAGTCCCTGCTGCTGCCGAGAACCACCGTCGGCAAGAACTGCGTGCTCCGCAAGACGATCCTCGATGAAGGCTGTCGTATTCCGGATGGCATGCAGATCGGCGTGGATGCCGAATCCGATGCCAGGCTCTACTTCGTGTCCGCAGGCGGTGTGGTCGTGGTCACGGCGGAAATGCTCGGTCAGCCCCATCTCGTTCGGTGAGACCGGCGCCCACGGATTGCATTGCATTGGCCGGCGCCCCTTCCGGCCAGACCCAGAGACAGACCCTACAGCCAGATCATCAGGCCCATGCCGAAGCGATGCGCGAGCGCGCTGTGGCCGGGATAGGCGCGCAGCCGGTAGTGCTGCAGGCCGGCGAGGGGTTCCAGGTCGATCGAGTACACGTAGCGGTCGCCTTCGGCCTGTGCCGTCATCATCAGGCTGGACTTCGGCAGGAAGCGCTGGCTGCCATCCAGGCGTCCGATCACGCATTCCACGGCTACGTCGTCCGGCGACAGGCCATTGAGCTGCGCGGCAATCCGCAGTGGCAGCGTCTGTCCGGCGCTGAGCGTGCTCGGCGGCACTTCCAGCAGTTGCAGCGACACGCCGGACCAACGTTCGCGCACGCGTTGCTTCCACGCCGAAAGTTCACGCGCGATCGCGCTGTCGTCGGCGCTCAGACGCGCCGCCTGGCGAGCCGCCGGCCCGTAGAAGCCGCTGACGTAGTCCATCACCTGACGGCCCGAGTTGAAGCGCGGGATCAGGGTCTTCATCGCATTGCGCGACAGCCGCAGCCATTTCGGTGCATAGCCCACGCCCGGCGCACTATAGTAGAGCGGCTGCACCTGGTGTTCGAGGATATCCAGCATCTGGCGGGCTTCCTCGGCGTCGCGAACGTTCGGATCGGAGACCGGCTCCACCGCGAAACCGTTGCTGCCGTCGTAGCCCTCGGCCCACCAGCCGTCCAGCACCGACACATTGAGCGCGCCGTTGATGCCGGCCTTCTGGCCCGAGGTGCCGCTGGCTTCCAGTGGATATTCGGGGTTGTTGAGCCACACATCACAGCCCTGCACCAGATTGCGCGCCAGCGCGATGTCATAGCCTTCGACCATGAACAGGCGGCCGATGAATTCCGGCTTCAGCGACATCTCGTAGATCGTGCGGATCAGCGCCTGTCCCGGCTGGTCGCTGGGATGCGCCTTGCCGGCAAAGATCAGGATCGCCGGCCGTTCGGGATTGTTGAGCATGCGCGACAGCCGCGCCGGGTCGCTGAGAATCAGCGTGGCACGCTTGTAGGTGGCGAAGCGCCGGGCGAAGCCGAACACCAGCATGCTGGTGTCCATGGTCCGCAGACTGCGCGTGGCCTCGGCGATCACATGCTCGGACATGCCATTGCGCTGGTGCTGCCGCTCGACGCGTTCCAGCACATCCTCGAACAGATCGCGCTTGAGGCGTTGTCGGATCGAGATGAACAGGTGGTCCGGAATGTCGTCGATGCGGTTCCAGTACTCGGTGCTGAGAATTTCCTTGCGCCAGCCCCGGAACTGATCGTGGAACAGCTGCGACCAGGCGCGGCCGAGGAAGCTGAACAGGTGGACGCCGTTGGTGACGTAGCTGATCGGATTGTCCTCCGGCGGCACCTCCGGGTAGACGTAGCGTTCCATCGACGAGGCCACGCCGCCATGAATCCGCGACACGCCGTTGTGGAAGCGCGAGCCGCGCAGCGCCAGCGAGGTCATGTTGAAACGGTTGGCGCCGTGCGGGTCGGCGCCCAGCGCCATCAGCTGGTCCTCGCTGGCGCCGAGCTGCGGCAGCATGCGCTGGAAGAACCACTTGAGCTGCGCGTGGTTGAAGATGTCGTGGCCCGCCGGCACCGGCGTGTGGGTGGTGAACACCGTGCCGGACGCCACCAGCTCCAAGGCGGTCTCGAAGTCGAAACCCGCCTGCACCTGCTCACGCACGCGCTCCAGAATCAGGAACGCGGCGTGGCCTTCGTTGATGTGCCAGACCGTCGGTTTGAGCCCCAGCGCCTGCACCGCCCGCGCACCGCCCACGCCGAGCACGATTTCCTGCTGGATGCGCGTATCGGAATTGCCCCCGTAAAGCTGGTAGGTGATCTGACGGTCTTCCTCGCTGTTGTCCGGCACGTCCGAATCCAGCAGGTACAGATCGATCTGGCCGACCTGCGCGCGCCACACACGCAGCCAAACCTCGCGATCGGCGATCGAAACCTGGATCAGCAGCTCGCTGCCGTCGACCGTCTTGACCGGCGATACCGGCAGTTCGTCGAAATTGGTACGCACATTGAGCGCGTTCTGGCGGCCCAGGCTGTCGATGCGCTGCTGGAAATAGCCCTGCCGGTAGAGCAGGCCGATCGCCACGAACGGTACACCCAGATCGCTGGCCGCCTTGCAATGATCGCCGGCGAGAATGCCGAGACCGCCGGAGTAAATCTGCAGCGACTCATGCAGGCCGAATTCGGCGCAGAAATAGGCCACCAGATCCTTGGCCGGGTCCAGGTGCTCCAGCACCTCGTGGCGCGTGCCGGCGGCATGATAGGAGTCGTAGGCGGACAGCGCGCGGTTGTAGTCCTCCAGGAAGTCCGGATCCCGGGATGCGGCTTCGAGCGTGGACTGCGCCACGCGGCGCAGGAACAATTTTGGATTGTTGCCGCAGGCACGCCAAAGTTCATGGTCCAGGCGCCAGAATACACCGCGAATGTCGCGGTCCCAGCTGTACATGAGATCGCAGGCGATCTGCTCCAATCGCGCCAGGGCAGGCGGGATATTGGGACGCAGTTCCAGCGAAAAGGTGGTTCCTGGCATGTTCGACATCCGCTTGGACGAGTGAAGGATCGTGGCAAGCCTAGCGGAGTTCGTGCCATGTGCGGGGCGCGATTGCGGCGATGTAACGATTTCGTGAGCCGGTGGGTCAGGCGCCTGCCTGAGCGTCCGGGAATTGTGGTGTTCGAGGGAACCGTTCAATGAGACGCAGTGAGCTGACAAGCGAAGTGGCGGCGGCCTTGGCGCGGCTGGAGGCGGCGATCGAGGCGGCGCCGCAGCATGTACTGGGAGTGCACCCCACGGACAACGGTGAAGTCGAGCTGCGTGTGTTCCGGCCGGGCCTGCGTGAGCTGCGGCTCAGCGGGGGAGACAGGCTGAGTCGCATCGAACACAGTGACCTGTTCGTCTGGCGCGGCCCGGCCGACCGCCTGCCGCGGACCTACAGCCTTCACTTCCGGGATGATGGGGGCAATCAGTGGCAAACCTGTGATCCCTATCATTTCGACGCACGCCTGCCGGAATACGACCTGCACCTGTTCGGCCAGGGACGCCACTGGCATGCCTGGAAATGGCTGGGCGCGCATGCGATCTCCATCGATGGAATCGCCGGAGTGCGCTTCGCGGTGTGGGCGCCGAATGCCCGCAATGTCAGCCTGGTCGGCGAATTCAACGGCTGGGATGGGCGCTGCCACCCGATGATCCCGCAGGATGAAATCTGGGTGCTGTTCGTTCCCGGTCTGGCCGCCGGTGATCGCTACAAGTTCGAGGTGCGTGGTGCCGACGGCAGCGTCGTGCTCAAGGCCGATCCCTGGGCGCGTGCCCAGGAATTCCGCCCCGCCACCGCGAGCCGCGTCGCAGCGCCGTCCAGCTACGTGTGGCGCGACCAGGCCTGGACCGAGGCGCGCCGCAAGCGCGACTGGCGCGTGTCGCCGATGAGCGTCTACGAAGTCCAACTCGGCTCCTGGCGGCGCTGGCCCGACCAGGGCTGGTACGGCTACCGCGAGCTGGCGCATCAACTGGTCGACTACGTGGGAGAACTCGGCTTCACCCACATCGAGCTGATGCCGGTCACCGAATATCCCTTCGACGGTTCCTGGGGTTATCAGCCACTGGGGTTGTACGCGCCGACCTCCCGTTTCGGATCGCCCGAGGACTTCCGCTACTTCGTCGACCATTGCCACGACAACGGCATCGGCGTGCTGATGGACTGGGTGCCGGCGCACTTCCCCAAGGATGCACACGGACTGGCGCGTTTCGACGGCACGCCGCTGTTCGAACACCCCGATCCACGGCGCGCAGAGCATCCGGACTGGGGCACCCTGGTCTACGATTACGGCCGCACCCAGGTCCGCAACTTCCTGCTCGCCAACGCGCTGTACTGGATCGAGGAATTCCATATCGACGGTCTGCGCGTGGATGCCGTGAGTTCCATGATCCAGCTCGACTATTCCCGCAAGGCCGGGGAGTGGACGCCCAACGAACACGGCGGCAACGAGCATCTGGAAGCGATCGACTTCCTGCGCGAACTCAACACCGTGGTGCATGGCCGTTTCCCCGGCGTGGTGGTGATCGCCGAGGAAGCCACCGCCTGGCCCCTGGTATCGCGGCCGGTCGAACTCGGCGGGCTCGGCTTCTCCATGAAATGGAACATGGGCTGGATGCACGACACCCTGGACTACTTCGAACAGGAACCGGTCCACCGCAAGGCGCACCACGACAAGCTGACCTTCGGCATCACCTATGCCTGGGACGAAAACTTCGTGCTGCCGCTGTCACACGACGAAGTCGTGCACGGCAAGAGCCCGCTGCTCTACAAGATGCCGGGCGACGAATGGCAGCAGTTCGCCAATCTGCGCGCGCTGCTGGCGTACCAATGGACCTATCCCGGCAAGAAGCTGCTGTTCATGGGCGGTGAGTTCGGTGTCACTCTGGAGTGGAACGAGGAACGCGAACTGGACTGGAACCTGCTGCGCTTTCCGGGACACGCCGGCGTACAGCGCCTGCTTTCGGACCTCAACCGTCTGTACCGCGCCTCACCGCCGCTGTGGCGCGACGATTTTTCGCCATCCGGGTTCGAATGGGTCGACTGCAATGACCGCGACCGCTCGATCATCAACTTCCTGCGGCACGACCACGGTCACGGTCGCAGCCTGCTGATCGTCTGCAACTTCACGCCGGTGCCGCGGGAAGGCTACCGAATCGGCGTACCCGTCGCCGGCCGCTGGCGCGAGCGCATCAACAGCGATTCCTCAATGTACGGCGGCAGCAATCTCGGCAATGTCGGGGAGGTGGAAGCCGAAGCCATCGAATGCATGGGACGCAAGTTCTCGCTGAACCTCACCCTGCCACCGCTGTCCGTGCTGATTCTGGAGCCACCCGGCACCAGCCGAAGCTGAGCCGCCTGTCGCCGCAACGTAAAATAGGGGACAGGCCACGGTTGTTCGCTACACTCCATCACCCGTTATTAGGCCGAGTCGCTCCCTATGCCCCGCCGCGCCCGGCTCATGCTGCCCAACCTCCCGCTGCACATCATTCAGCGCGGCAACAATCGCCAGCCGTGCTTCTTCGCGGGTGAGGACTACCCATGGTATTTGCGGTGGCTGGGCGAGTATGCACGGCAGGCCGGGTGCCGGGTACATGCCTACGTGCTGATGACAAACCATGTGCATCTGTTGCTTTCGGCAGACCGAGCCGACGCTGCGGGACAGCTTGATGAAGGCACTTGGGCAGCGTTACGTGCAATACGTCAATCGCACCTACCAGCGCAGCGGCACCCTGTGGGAAGGACGGTTCCGTTCGTGTCTGACGCAGGAGGACGCCTACCTGCTCACCTGTCAGCGCTACATCGAACTGAATCCGGTGCGGGCGGACAGGGTGTCGCGCCCGGCTGATTATCGTTCGGCGCGGATGCGAGCGCCCGGTTGACGGCTTACCGCGAGCTGTTTCGTTCAACACACCGTTGCGTCAGGTGTGAATCCTGGAGATCCGCTTGAACAAAGAAAACCGTAATCGACTGATCGGAGTGGGTGCCGTGCTGCTCAGTGTTGCTTCGGCCACCTATATTTTCCTGGTGAACAGCGCCGACGAGCAGGCCGCCAAGGTGGATCTGACCGTCCCCAGTCTGGCGTCGGAACGCATCCTCTACGCACGTTTCGACCCCTTGTGAAGGCGCACACGCGGCGCAAGCGGTCGAGGTGGGCTTCACCCACTTCCACGCCGGCACGACGCGGTTGAACTCGGTTTGAAGCCGCCGAAACACGCATTCCGGGACGCAGGTGGAGCCTTCCGGTATCTCTACGAGCAACTCGGCTGCCGGAACCCCATGGTGGTGTACGCCCACGCCCGAGTGTTGCGGATACGACAGGACTGGGATGCGCTCATACCGGTCATCCATCCGGTGTACGCAGACATGGAAGCCGCGCTACCCGAAAGGGCCTCCTACGTGGCCTACACCATGGGGGCCTCAACCATATTGCCTTGGTAGCCTCTCTGAGTGCTGGGTTTGTTGCGGTGCCTGGAGTAGTCCTCCATGAACTTCACACATAGTTCCTTGACCGTCGGCGCTTTGCGCGCTTCGGCCTTGGCAGCTCCCGGATCACCACCCCGGCGAACCTCAGCCAACCAACTCTGTGCCAATGAGCGGGCTTGCTCAACGGTCAATTCTCCGTACAAGCCCAATGCAGGCTTGCGCCGCTCGCCGGCGTTCGTCCGATACTGGAGCATGAAGACTTTGCGACCGGCAGGTGTAATCTTGCACAGGAAACCGGGAACGAGGGTGTCACGCAGCTCGACGGGCTGCGCTTGGGGTTTTGCCGCATCGATTGCGGACTTGGTGAGCTTGATCTTGGCCATAGCTGACTCCTTGGAAAGACCCGTTTCCAGGAGCCCGTTAGGAGCCAAGCGAATGGAAGCCGGGTCAAGTTTCGGAAAGCACCGGCATATGATGAATTAGCCTAAGTTTTTGATAAACTTGCTGTAGCGAGCTTAGGCGTAGTCCAGCGAAGTACGGTGCTGGAGTCATGGTGAAAAAAAAGCCGCGGCAGTAGCCGCGGCTCTTTTTGTTCTGGCTTTCCGCTCAGACCGGGCGAATCTGCGTTGCCTGCATGCCCTTGGGGCCACGCGCGGCGACGAATTCGACCTGCTGGCCTTCGGCTAGGCTCTTGAAGCCATCACCCTGAATCTCTTTGAAGTGCGCGAACAGATCTTCGCCACCGTCAGACGGTGTGATGAAGCCAAAGCCCTTGGCGTCGTTGAACCACTTCACACTGCCGCTGGAAACATTACTCATGAAATACATCCTATTGCATTGAAGACGGGAACCCAGCCCGGTACTGGACAGACGAAACAAGAGCACATCCGGGATTGGAACCCGCCGCTGACAGCGGCGAGACACTGCGCTGACGACACTGCTTGAATCGTATGCCCGACTACGGTGAACGCATTGGGCGCCAAAGTCCAGCCGAACCGCCGAACGGTTCAATCGTTGCGGCTACGGGCTTGGATTCTGAGGCGCACGCGTTCGACCCGAGGGCCTTCCATTTCCAGGACTTCGATGCGCATGTCGTCGAACTCGGCGGTGTCGCCGTCGTGCGGCACACGGTCCAGATGCTGCATGACCAGGCCGCCGACGCTGTCGGCCTCGCCGGATTCGATTTCGTGGCCGATCAGTCGCTCCAGGGTGATGATCGGCAGGGTGCCCCGGCCTTCGTAACTGCCGTCCGGCGCGAGCTTCCAGTCGTCGCGTGCGCGGCGGAATTCATCCTGGACACGGCCGAACAGCACGTCGAGCACGTGATCGAAGGTGACGAAGCCGAGCGGGCCGCCGCGCCGATCCACCACCAGCGCGAAGTGCGGATGACCGCGCAGGAAGCGGCGGAACAGGCCGGCGGCCGAATCGTCGCGGCTGACCACGGGGATGTCGCGCATGACTTCGCGGACATCGGTGAGTTCCGGGCGTTCCTGTAGCGCCGCGAACAAGTCCTTGAACAGCAGCAGGCCGACCGGGTTTTCGCGTCCATCCTCGCACACCGGATACCGCGAGAAGCGGTAGCGGGCGGCGATGCGCGCAATGTCCGGCAGCGGCATGTCCACATCGAGTATCACCGCGTCGGACCAGGGCCTCATCAGATCACCGGTCGCCAGATCGGAGATTTCCAGGGCATTGGTCAGCCAGTGCGTTTCCTGGCGCGAGAGTTCTCCGTGACGATGGCTGGCCAGCAACACTTTCTTGATCTCATCGGCGGAGTGCGCTTCGTCGCCTTCGTGAAGGATCTCGACGCCCAACAGGCGCAACAACAGATTGGCGCTGCCGTTGAGCAGGCGGATGAAGGGGTAGGCCAGCCAGTGGAACAGAAATAATGGCGTCGCCGTCCACAGCGAGATCGATGAGGGGTGGCGGATCGCGATGGACTTGGGCGCGAGCTCTCCGAGCACGATATGCAGGAAGGAGATCAAGCTGAACGCCAGCGCGAACGATGTGCCATGAATCGCTTCGGGCGAAGTCACGCCGAGTGCGGCCAGTGCCGGTTCGAGCACGCGCGCAAACGCCGGTTCGCCGATCCAGCCCAGGCCCAGCGAGGCCAGGGTGATGCCGAGCTGGCATGCGGAAAGATAGGCGTCCAGATTGGAGCGGACGCTGCGCAGCACGCGCGCAAAAATGCCGCCGTCCTCGGCCAGCTCCTCGGCCTGCGTCAGGCGCAGCTTGACGATCGCGAACTCGGCGGCGACGAAGAAGCCGTTCAGCAGCACCAATAACAGCGCGCCGAGCATCAGCTGCCAGTTGTCCATCGGGGATACGGCGACTCGGTGCTAGGCGGCGTCGCTACGCAGCAGAGAAACCAGTGGGTCGTGCAGCTTGATGTTGGCGGCTACGACATTACCGGTCGCGAGCACGTCATCGCGACCGTACAGTTCGCTGACGACTCCGCCTGCCTCCCGCACCATGAGGATGCCGGCGGCGATATCCCAGGGTTTGAGGCCAAGCTCCCAGAAGCCGTCGAAGCGCCCCGTTGCCACGTAGGCCAGATCGAGAGCGGCCGAACCGGGGCGGCGGATCCCCGCAGTGCTGTCGAGCACATTGCCCAGCATCGGCATGTAGATCTCGCGTCGTTCCGGATTGCGGATCGGCATGCCGGTGCCGATCAGCGCTTCTTCCAGCGTCTTGGTACGGCTGCAGCGCAGTCGGCGATTGTTGAGCTGCGCGCCGCTGCCCTTGGACGCGGTGTACAGATCGCCGGGTTCCGGCGCGTAGATCACGCCGTGTTCGACCACGCCGCGCCGGACGATACCGATCGAGACGCAGTACTGCGGTACGCGATGCAGGAAATTGGTGGTGCCGTCGAGCGGATCGATGATCCAGGTGTATTCGGCGTCATCCGGGTGGACTTCGCTGCCGCCGCCCTCCTCTGCGAGAATTGCGTGATCCGGATAGTAGCGACGGATCGTGCGGATGATCTCCGCTTCCGCGCCGCGATCCACTTCAGATACGAAATCGCTGGCACCCTTGGTCTGTACATTGAGCGATTCGACACGCTCGGAATGTCGCAGTATGAAATTGCCGGCCGCACGGGCGGCGGTCACGGCGATATTGACCAACGGATGCATTGGAAAAGATGCGGTAAATGGCCGCGTAGGATAGCAGAATGACCATGGAAACCGACGACGGCACGCGCGCCGGGGAGATTGCCGACGCGCTGTCGCGAATCCGCATCGTGTTGGTGGGCGTGCAGCACCCCGGCAATATCGGCGCCGCGGCGCGCGCCATGCTGACGATGGGCTTGACCGACCTGCGCCTGGTGGCGCCGCGCCAGTTGCCGGACGCGCAGTCCGTGGCCATGGCGTCTAGCGCCGCCAGCGTGCTCGAACAGGCGCGCGTGCACCCGGATATTGCCGACGCGGTGGCGGACTGCACCCGCGTCTACGCCACCACGGCGCGCCGCCGCGACCTGTCGGTGCCATTCACCTCGCCGCGCCGCTTCGCCGAGGATGTGGCCGCGCAAGCGGTGCCCGGGCCGATCGCATTGCTGTTTGGTCCCGAGCGCGTCGGCCTCACCAACCAGCAGCTCGGCTATTGCCACGAGGCCATCGAAATTCCCGCCAATCCCGAATTCAGCTCGCTGAACCTGGCGGCTTCCGTGCAGGTGATGAGCTACGAACTGCGGCAGGCCGCGCTGGCGCTGAGGCCGGCACCGGCCGAGGCGCACCGGCCGGCACCGCAGGCCGGCATGGAGCTGTTCTACGAGCACCTGAACCGTGTGGCGATACGCATCGGTTTCATGGCCGCGGACAATCCACGGCGATTGCCGCTGCGCCTGCGGCGCCTGTATTCGCGCGCCGCACCGGACGACGACGAACTCAGCATTCTGCGCGGCATTCTGACCTGCGTGGAGCGCAAGCTGGACGCATGAACGCGCGTTCCGTTCCGGTTCTGGACATCGGTCGCCTCGAACATGATCGCGAGCGCTTCGTGGCCGAACTCGGCGGCGCCTATCGCGAGTACGGATTCTGCTGTCTGCAGGGGCACGGGATTCCCGATGCACTGATCGATGAAGCCTACGCGGCCTTTCGCACGTTCTTCGAGCTGCCCGAGGCGATCAAGCTGCGCTATCGCGTGGCCGGTGGTGGCGGGGCGCGTGGCTATACCCCGTACAAGACCGAAACCGCGAGGCACGCGCAGCACGCCGATCTCAAGGAGTTCTGGCACATCGGCCGCGAGTTGCCGCCGGGCTCCCCGTACGGGGAGAAGCTGCCGCCGAACCTGTGGCCGGCCGAAGTGCCGGCGGTGCGTTCCACGGGTCATGCCCTGTATCAGGCGCTGGACGGGCTCGGACGGCGTGTGCTCAAGGCCCTGGCACTGCACCTGGAGCTGACTGCGGACTGGTTCGAGCCGCGTGTGGACCACGGCAATTCGATTCTGCGGGCGCTGCACTATCCACCGGTCAGCGAAACGGACCCGCCGAACGTGCGCGCGGGCGCCCACGAGGACATCAATCTGATCACCTTGCTGGTCGGCGCCAGCGATGCCGGGCTCGAAATCCTGACGCGCGAAGGTGACTGGCTGGCGGTGGCGCCGCCAGCGGACGCGATCGTGGTGAATATCGGCGACATGCTGCAGCGTCTGAGCAACCATGTGTTTCCGTCGACGACGCATCGCGTGGTGAACCCGGTGGGCGAGGCGGCGCGACGTTCGCGCTACTCGGTGCCGTTCTTTCTGCACCCGAACCCGGAGCTGCTGATCGAGACGCTGCCGCAGTGCGTCGATGCCGCGCACCCGAACCGTTATCCCCGGCCGATCACGGCGGACGATTACCTGATGCAGCGCCTGCGCGAAATTCGCCTGCTGTAAGCCGAGCCCGGGGCAAATCGCGCAAAGCCGCCTCGTCACTGGCCTTCGGGCTTGATTTGAGGAAGCCGGGCGAGTACTTTGCGCGCCCTATGCGTCACATCCTCTCGATCCTGCTGCAGAACGAAGCGGGCGCGCTCGCGCGCGTTGCGGGCATGTTCTCGTCCCGTGGCTACAACATCGAGTCGCTGACCGTGGCCCCGACTCATGAATCGACCATCTCCAGGATCACCTTGGTGACCGAGGGGTCGGACGCCGTGATCGACCAGATCATCAAGCAGTCGCGCAAGCTCGTCGACGTGGTTGAAGTCGCCGACCTGACGCGCCGCGATCATCTGGAATGCGAGCTGCTGATGCTCAAGGTCGCGGTCGATCGTCAATCTGCCAAGACCTTCGTCGAATGCGTGCGCCGCTATCGCGGCTTCATCCTCGACGAGTCCGAAACCACCCGCACGGTCCAGATCAGTGGAACCGGCCCTGAAGTGAGCGACTTTCTCAAGGAAGTGTCACGCCTCACCCAGGTGCTGGAAGTCGTGCGCAGTGGCGTGGCCGCGATCGAGCCTGGCGCCGCAGTTCTCGCACAGAGCAGCTAGCGAGGCTCGCACTAGCTTTCCCCACCCGCCGTATCTGGAGTCACCCGTGAGTATCAAGGTCTATTACGACAAAGACGCCGACCTCTCCATCATCCAGTCCAAGACTGTTGCCATCATCGGCTATGGATCGCAGGGTCATGCCCATTCGCTGAACCTCAAGGACTCGGGCGTCAACGTCGTTGTCGGCCTGCGCAAGGGTTCGGGCTCCTGGGCCAAGGCGGAAAACGCCGGCCTCCAGGTGGCGGAAGTCGCCGAGGCCGTGAAGCAGGCCGACCTGGTGATGATCCTGGCGCCGGACGAGGGTCAGAAGAAGATCTACGACGAGCAGGTCGTGCCGAACATCAAGCAGGGCGCGGCGCTGGCCTTTGCGCACGGCTTCAACATCCATTTCGGCCTGATCGAGCCGCGCGCCGATCTCGACGTGATCATGATCGCGCCCAAGGGCCCCGGCCACACCGTGCGCAGCACCTACACCCAGGGTGGCGGTGTGCCGACGCTGATCGCGGTGCAGCAGGACGCCTCCGGCCAGGCCAAGGCGATCGCCCTGTCCTACGCATCCGCCAACGGCGGCGGCCGTGCTGGCGTCATCGAAACCAATTTCCGCGAGGAGACCGAGACCGATCTGTTCGGCGAACAGGCCGTGCTCTGCGGCGGTACCTCCGCGCTGGTGCAGGCCGGATTCGAAGTGCTGGTCGAGGCCGGCTACGAGCCGGAGATGGCCTACTTCGAGTGTCTGCACGAGCTCAAGCTGATCGTGGACCTGATGTACGAAGGCGGTCTGGCGAACATGCGCTATTCGATCTCGAACACCGCCGAGTACGGCGACTACGTGACCGGCCCGCGCATCATCACCGAAGAGACCAAGAAGGAGATGAAGCGCGTGCTGACGGACATCCAGACCGGCAAGTTCGCGCGAGATTTCGTGCTCGAGAATCAGGCCGGTCAGACCACGATGAAGGCGCGTCGTCGTATCGGCGCCGAGCACCAGATCGAGGAAGTCGGCGGCAAGCTGCGCGAAATGATGCCGTGGATCGCCAAGAACCGTCTGGTCGACAAGTCACGCAATTGATCGGTTCGATCAAGTCCTCCCCGGTCCTGTTGCACGACTGAATCGATCGTATGCAGCGATCCTTTCTGCCGATGCTCGGCATGGCCCGGGAGGGCTGGCTGCCGCTGACGTTCCTGCTGGCCGCCTCGTCCGTGGTGCTGTCGCACGGTCATCCGCTGGTGGCGACGTTCGCGGTGCTGGGCGTTGCGCTGGTTGCAGGGTTCTTTCAGGAACCCGAGCGCAACATCCCGGCGTCTGCCCTGAGCGTGGTGTCCCCGGTCAGCGGGCGCGTGATCTCGATCGGCGATCGCAGTTGCTCGGTGCTGGATCGCTCCGCGCTGTCGGTGCGCATCCGTGTCAATCCGTTTGGCGGCTATGCCTTGCGCGCGCCGGTTGAAGGCGTGCTGCGCGAACCGCCGCACGCCAGCAGTGGGCGCTGTTCGTCCTGGGTGCGCACCGATGAAGGCGAGGACATTGCCCTGTGCGTCACCTGCGGATCGATGCTGGGCCAGCGCCCTTTGGGTTTTGGCTACGGTCAGCGTGTCGGACACGGGCGCCGCAGCGGTGCACGGCGCTTCGCGCTGGAAGTGGAATTGCTGCTGCCGGCGGCGTCTCGCCTCGCAGTCAAGGCCGGCGACCGCGTAACATCGGGTGAGTCGATCATCGTCCATCTGCCCGGCCGGAGCACCTGACATGGAAGAGCAGGACAGCAGCAAGTCGCAGCGCAAGGGTATCTACCTGCTGCCGAACCTGTTCACTACGGCCACGCTGTTCGGCGGCTTCTACGCCATCATCGCGGGCCTGGGCGGGCGCTTCTCGGAAGCGGCGATCGCGATACTCGCGGCGATGATCGCCGATTCCCTGGACGGACGCATCGCGCGTCTCACCAATACCCAGAGCGATTTCGGCAAGGAATACGATTCGCTGTGCGACATGGTCGCGTTCGGCGTCGCCGCCGGCATCGTCATCTACGCCTACAGCCTGCATTACCTGTCGGAACAGCAGTGGCTCGGCGGCAAGCTCGGCTGGGTGCTGGCGTTTGCCTACACCGCCTGCGCGGCTTTGCGACTGGCCCGCTTCAACACGCTCACCGCGATCAGCGGCGGCAAGAACGATTTCTTTGGTTTGCCGAGTCCGGCTGCGGCGGCCGTGGTGAGCTTTTTCGTGTGGAGCGCCAACAGTTGGGGCTTCACCGGCGAACAGGTGCTGTTTCTGGCTTGCATCATCACGCTCGGTTCCGGTCTGCTGATGATCAGCAGCATTCGTTACGCCAGTTTCAAGAAGCTCAATCTGACGGCGCGAATGCGTTTTCTGCCGTTTGCCGCGGTGATTGGCGGCTTCGCCCTGATTCTGATCAATCCGCCGAACATCCTGTTTCTGCTGTTTCTGACCTATGCGCTGTCGGGCCCGGTGCTGACGCTGTGGCGCCGTCGACAATCGCGTGCCGTGCTTGGCAAGGACGGCTGAGGGGGCTATAGTGCTGCCGCCATGCATTTTCCCAGCGGCCATCAGAGTGTTTGCGTCGTGCCTTCCGGCACGCGGCCGCTTGTGCTTGCCAGCCTGCTCGCGCTTCGACTTCTGCCCTAGGGCAGATAATCTCGAACGGCCGCACGGGGCCCACACACCGTGCACTCATCCCGAATTCACCGCCGCCAACTCACACTGAGGCGCGGCCGTCTGGTGTGAGCCTGTCCGCCGGACCGACAGTACAGGAAGCAGAGTCATGGCAATGTTGAGCGAACCCTCCCGGAAATACCGTCCGTTCACCCCGATCGGTCTGAAAGACCGCCGCTGGCCGGATGCCGTCATCACGCGCCCGCCGGTGTGGGCCAGCGTGGATCTGCGCGACGGCAATCAGGCGCTGATCGAGCCAATGAACCGCGAGCGCAAGCTGCGCATGTTCGAACTGCTCGTGCAGATCGGTTTCAAAGAGATCGAGGTTGGCTTTCCGAGCGCCTCGCAGACCGAATTCGATTTCATTCGCAGCCTGATCGAGCAAGACCGTATTCCCGAGGACGTCACCATCCAGGTGCTGACGCAGGCGCGCGAGCACCTGATCGAGCGCAGCTTCGAATCGGTGAAGGGCGCGCGACGCGTCATCGTTCATGTCTACAACGCCGTGGCGCCGGTGATGCGCCAGGTGGTATTCGACATGAGCGAGGATCAGGTCATCGACGAGATCGCCGTGCCGCATGCACGTCTGGTCAAGCAACTGGCCGAGCGCCAGCCGGATACCGACTGGGTCTTCGAGTATTCGCCGGAGATGTTCTCGAGTGCCGAACTCGAGTTCTCCAAGCGCATCGTCGACGCGGTGACCGAAGTCTGGGCGCCGACACCGGAGCGCAAGTGCATCATCAACCTGCCGTCGACGGTGGAATGCTCGCAGCCCAATGTGTTCGCCGACATGATCGAGTGGATGGACCGCAACCTGGCACGCCGCGACTCGATCGTGCTGTCGGTGCATCCGCACAATGACCGTGGCACCGGCACCGCCGCGGCCGAGTTCGCGATCATGGCCGGAATCGATCGTGTCGAAGGCTGCCTGTTCGGCAATGGCGAACGCACCGGCAATGTCGATATCGTCAATATCGCGCTGAACATGTATTCGCAGGGTGTCGCGCCGGGCCTGGACTTCTCCGACATCGACGCGATCCGCAGCACCGTCGAATACTGCAACCAGTTGCCGGTGCATCCGCGCCATCCCTACGTTGGCGATCTGGTCTATACCTCGTTCTCCGGATCGCATCAGGATGCGATCAAGAAGGCCTTCGGCGCGCGATCCGAGGACGATGTCTGGGTGATGCCATATCTGCCACTCGATCCCAAGGATCTCGGCCGCAGCTACGAAGCCGTGATCCGCGTCAATTCGCAGTCCGGCAAGGGCGGTATCAGCTATTTGCTGGAGCACGAATACGGTCTCAATCTGCCGCGCCGCCTGCAGATCGAATTCAGCCAGGTGGTGCAGGAAGTCACTGATGCCACCGGCAAGGAAGTCAGTGCCGCGCAGATCTGGGACGTGTTCGAGACCGAGTATCTCGGCACCGAGGACACCTATGGCTATGTCGCGCACCATCTGGTCGAGGACTCCACTGCCGATCAGGTGGAGCTTTCGACCGAGATCACCGTGAACGGTCAGCGCCAGAAGCTGAGCGGGCGCGGCAATGGGCCAATCGATGCCTTCGTGCAGGGCCTGTCCCGCCTGTGCGGAGAGCCGATCACATTCGTCGACTATCACGAACATTCGATCGGCAGCGGCGCCGATGCCACGGCCGTGACCTACATCGAACTGCGCGTCGGCGATGGCAAGGCCCTGTTCGGTGTCGGCCGCGATCCGAATATCGTCACGTCCTCGCTCAAGGCGGTGCTGTCCGGCGTCAACCGCACCTTGCGTGCGCGCCCGCAGTTGGCCAGGGCGGTCGGAATGTCGTGACCGAAGCTCCGTCCGAACTGCTTACATCGCGCTTGCGGCTGTGCCCGCTGAGCGAGCGGGATATCGACGTCCTGCACGCGATCTGGACAGAGCCGGGCGTGCGACGCTTTCTTTGGGATGACCGTCGGCTGTCGCGCCACGAGACCCGCGATTTCGTGGCGCGGAGCAGCTATCTGTTGCCGACCGAAGGGGTCGGCCTGTGGCTGGCGCGGGAACGCGGCGGAGAGGCCGTGGGCTTCGGAGGCTTCTGGAGTCTGGAAGGCAGTGGCGATCTCGAGCTGATCTACGGCGTGCGCGACACCAAGCTCGGGCAAGGCTACGGGCGGGAGATCGTGCGGCCCTTGCTTCGTTACGGCTTCGAGCAGCTTGGGCTAGAGGACATTCGAGCCAGCACCGATGTGCCCAACACCGCTTCGATCCGGCTGCTCAAGGGCTTCGGCTTTCTCCAGTTCCAGCGTTTGGGGGACTCGGTGCGGTTCCGGTTGCCGCGCGGGGTTTACACCGGGCGCGCTGTTGCCTGAGCTGGTAGAAGCCGATTGCGGATAATGTTCCGCCACTGTTCTGACCCGGACGCCCCGGACCGGTAGAATCCCGCCCATGGACGAGTTGCGCCGCCGGCAATATCTCAAGGCACTGGGACTGGACCTCTGGCTGTCGCGCGACACGCCGGATCCCCTGGCTGTGGCCGAGGCGCCGCCTGCGCCCGTCGGTGTACGGCGCGCAGTGTCCGAGGTGCGCGAGGCGAGGCTAGCAACGCCAGCCCCCGAACCGGCACCGGAAGCTCCGCCCGCCACCGCGCCACCGATCGAAGTCCCGCAGGACTGGACCCGCGCGCGCGCCCTGGTCGCGGACTGCCGCCGCTGCCGCCTGTGCGAGACACGCACTCAGACCGTGTTCGGCGTGGGTGTCGAAGCGGCCTCGCTGATGGTCATTGGTGAAGGTCCGGGCGCCGAGGAGGATGCCCGCGGCGAGCCGTTTGTCGGCCGCGCCGGACGGCTGCTCGATGAGATGCTCAAGAGCATCGAGCACTCGCGAGGTACTGACAGCTATATCGCCAACGTCGTGAAGTGCCGTCCGCCGAACAACCGCGACCCGCAGCCCGACGAAGCCGAAGCCTGCCGTCCCTACCTGGAAGCCCAGCTCAAGCTGGTCAAGCCCAAGCTGATCCTCGCCGTGGGCCGCGTCGCCGCGCAGCGCCTGTTGCAGACCGATACGCCGTTGTCGCGTCTGCGTGGTCAGCTGCACCACTGGGGGCCGGACCGGACGCCCCTGTGGATCACCTATCATCCGGCCTATCTGCTGCGCAGCCCGCGCGAGAAAGCCAAGGCCTGGGCCGACCTCAAGTTCGTGAGCCGTTTCCTGGGTGAAGCAGCGTCATGAGTGCCTGCCCGGACAGTCCTGCGGAATCGGCACCGCTGCGTCTGCTGCCGATGCATCCGGAACATCTGCCGCAGGTACTGGCTATCGAGCGGCGGGTCTACGCTTTTCCCTGGAGCGAGGGCATTTTCCGAGACTGTCTGCGCGCTGGTTACAGCGCCTGGGTGGTGGTCAACAGCCTCGGCGAAGTGCAGGGCTATGGCCTGCTGACGATGGCCGTCGGCGAAGCCCATCTGTTGAATCTGTGCGTATCGCCCGAGCGGCAGCGCCAGGGCATCGCGCGTTTCGTTCTGGAACACTTGATGAGGCTGGCGCGCGCGGCGAACTGCACGGTGATGCTGCTGGAGGTGCGCCGTAGCAACAAGGCGGCGATGGCGCTGTACGAGGCCTATGGCTTTCAACGGGTGGGCCTGCGCAAGAACTATTACCCGGCCGAGCAGGGGCGCGAGGACGCTTTCGTCTATGCCCACGACTTCGACTGAGGGCACAGGCCGCGGCGCGCAATGGGCCTGGGCGTTCTACGACTGGGCGAACTCCGCATTTGCGACCACGGTGATCGCCGGCTTCTTCCCGATCTTCTTCAACCGTTACTGGGCCGAGGGCGTGGCCCCGTCGACGCAAACCCTGTATCTCGGTCTGGGCGGATCGATCTCGAGTCTGGTGGTGATGCTGCTGTCGCCGTGGTTGGGCGCGGTGGCGGATCGTCGCGGCTGGAAAAAGCGCTTTCTGATGGCGACCACCCTGCTCGGCGTGCTCAGTACGGCGGCGCTGTTCTTCGTCAGCCGGGGTCAGTGGCAATGGGCGCTGACGCTGTTCACGATCGGCTCGATCGCCTTCTTCGGCGGCATGTGCTTCTACGACGCGCTGATCGTCAACGTCGCCAAGCCGCAGGAGTTCGACCGGGTGTCCTCGCTCGGCTACGGCCTCGGCTATCTCGGTGGCGGTTTGTTGTTCGCCGTGAACGTGGCGATGGCCTTGCAGCCGCAATGGTTCGGCCTGGCCGACGCCGGAATCGCCACGCGCGTGGCGTTTCTCATGGTCGCGTTCTGGTGGCTGGCGTTTTCTTTGCCGCTGTTTCTCAAGGTGCCGGAGCGAGGCGCGCTCAGCGCCCAACTCGCACCGGGCTGGCGCGAGTTGATGAACACCTTGCGGCGATTGCGCGAAATGCGGCCGGTATGGCTGTTCCTGATCGCCTATTGGCTCTACATCGACGGTGTCGACACCATCATCCGCATGGCCGTGGATTTCGGACAGAAGCTCGGCTTCGAGTCCGACAGCCTGATCGGCGCCTTGCTGATGGTGCAGTTCATCGGTTTTCCGATGGCGATCGCCTTCGGTTGGCTGGGTCATCGCATCGGTACGCGCCGCGCGATCTTCGTGGCGATCGCGATCTATGCCGGGGTCACGCTGTGGGCCTACTTCCTGCAGACCGTGACGCAGTTCTACATGATGGCTGCGGCGATCGGTTGTGTGCAGGGCGGCATTCAGGCGCTGTCGCGCTCGTACTATGCACGTCTGATTCCGGAGGCTCACGCCGGTGAGTTCTTCGGCTTCTACAACATGCTCGGTAAGTTCGCGGCTGTGATCGGCCCGGTGCTGGTCGGCGTCACCGCTGTCGTCAGCGGCAGCCCGCGCCTGTCGATTCTGAGTCTGCTGATCCTGTTCGCGGCCGGCGCCATCCTGCTGGCGCGCGTGCCGACGCAGGACGCGTAGATGCCGGTCCGAGTGCGCGTCTGGTTGCCAGTCGCACTTTCAAGAGCGGTAACAGCGAAGCC